>JBMTER010000012.1:0-18512 GCA_049433345.1 Gaiellales bacterium
GCGCCGCGCCGAGGCGGGCGCGGCGGCGAGCGCGACGGCGCCAGCCGGCGGACACGCGTCGTTCGCGCTGAAGGCGCTGGCGACGCTGGGCGTGCTGCGCCTGATCCGGGACGCGGGTCTCGGCGCCGACTGCGCCTCCGCAGGCGAGATCGAGGCAGCCCGGCGCGCCGGCTTCGACGGGGCCCGGATGGTCATCCACGGCAACGCCAAGACCGAGCAGGACCTGCGCGCGGCGATCGAGGCCGAGGCGCGCCTCGTCGTCCTCGCCCGTCGCGCCGAGGCCGCCCGGCGCCCGGCCCACTGCCCGGCCGCGGGACGCGAGCAGGAGGTGCTGGTGCGGATCGCACCCGGCATCGACGTCGACACCCACCGGCACATCGCGACGGGCCATCACGGCTCCAAGTTCGGCGTCACGCCGGCGGAGGGCGCGGCGCTCCTGCGCGACCTCCCCGCCGGCCTCGTCGGCCGCGGCCTGCACGTGCACCTCGGCTCGCAGATCCTCGATCCCGAGCCGCTCGTCGCCGCCGCCCGCTGGCTGCCCGCCTTCGCCCGCGCGGAGGGCGTCCCCCTCGACGTGCTCGACGTCGGCGGCGGGCTCGGCATCCGCTACACGCCCGACCAGGCCCAGCCGGACCCGGGCGCCCACACGCGCGCCCTGGTCGACGCCGTCGTCCGCGTCTGCGCCGACGAGGGCATCGCCGTCCCGGAGATCATCGTCGAGCCGGGCCGCTCGATCGTCGGCAGCGCGGGCGTCACGCTCTACACGGTCGTCGGCGTCAAGACCGTCGGCGACGGGTCGACCTGGGTGGCGATCGACGGCGGCATGGGCGACAACGCGCGAGTCGGCCTGTACGGCGCGACGTACGCGCCCGTCCTCGCCGACCGGCCCACGGCTGCTGCGACCGGGGCGTACCGGATCGCGGGCCGTCACTGCGAGTCGACGGACGTGCTGGCCGAGGGCGTCGCCCTGGCCGATCCGCAGGTCGGCGACGTGATCGCCGTGCCGGCCACCGGCGCCTACCACCAGTCGATGGCCCACACGTACAACCTGTTCGGGCGGCCCGCCGCCGTGCTCGTCGAGGCGGGGGGCGCGCGCGTGATCACGCGCCGCGAGACCGTCGACGAGCTCTTCGCCCGCGACGCCTGAGCGCGCCCACGGGGTGTGGCACGCTACGCCCATGCCGGACTTCCGCTTCGCCGGGGCCTTCCAGCCGACGGGCGACCAGCCGCGCGCGATCGCGGGCATCGTCGAGGGGGTCGAGGCGGGGGAGCGCTTCGTGACCCTGCTCGGCGCGACCGGCACCGGCAAGACCGCCACCATGGCGTACGCGATCGAGCGGCTGCAGCGACCCGCGCTCGTGATCGCCCATAACAAGACGCTCGCCGCGCAGCTGTGCAACGAGTTCCGCGAGTTCTTCCCCGACAACGCCGTCGAGTACTTCGTCTCCTACTACGACTACTACCAGCCGGAGGCGTACATCGCGCAGACCGACACCTACATCGAGAAGGACGCGGTCGTCAACGACGACATCGACCGCCTGCGGCACGCCGCCACGGCGTCGCTGCTGACCCGACGCGACGTGATCATCGTCGCGTCGGTGTCGTGCATCTACGGCCTCGGCTCGCCCGACGAGTACCAGGAGCGCCTCGTGATCCTGAAGGCGGGCGAGGACTTGGGCGGGCGCGAGTCCCTGCTGCGGTCCCTGGTCGACATCCAGTACCGCCGCAACGACACCGCGCTCGGCCGCGGCGCGTTCCGCGCCAAGGGCGACGTCATCGAGCTGCAGCCCGCCTACATGGAGTCGGCGTATCGGATCAGCCTGTTCGGCGACGAGGTCGAATCGATCACGCACTTCGATCCCCTCACCGGGGAGGTGCTGGGCCGGCCGCACGAGCTCGTCGTCTACCCGGCCACGCACTACGTGACCGATCCCGTCACGATCGAACGCGCGACCCAGGAGATCCTCGGGGAGATGGAGGAGTGCGCGCACCGCTTCGAGCTGGACGGGAAGCCGCTGGAGGCGCACCGCATCCGGCAGCGCACCGAGTACGACGTCGAGATGCTGCGCGAGATGGGCTACTGCAACGGCGTCGAGAACTACTCGCGCATCTTCGAGGGTCGCCGGCCCGGGTCCGCGCCGTTCACGCTGATCGACTACTTCCCCGGCGACTTCCTCTGCTTCGTCGACGAGTCGCACCAGACGATCCCGCAGATCGGCGGCATGTACGAGGGGGATCGCTCCCGCAAGCTGCAGTTGATCGAGCACGGCTTCCGCCTGCCGAGCGCGCTCGACAACCGACCGCTGCAGTTCGACGAGTTCCTCGGCAAGGTGGGGCAGACGATCCTCGTCAGCGCCACCCCGGGCGCCTTCGAGCTGCGCGAGGGCGATCGCGTCGTCGAACAGATCATCCGCCCGACGGGCCTCGTCGATCCCGAGGTCGAGATGCGCCCGACGGAGGGCCAGATCGACGACCTCCTCGGCGAGATCCGCCTGCGGGTCGAGGCGGGCGAGCGCGTCCTCGTCACCACGCTGACCAAGAAGATGGCGGAGGACCTCAGCGACTACCTGCTCGAGAGCGGCGTCAAGACGCGCTATCTGCACTCCGAGATCGACACGCTGGAGCGGATCCAGATCATCCGCGATCTCCGCCTCGGCGCCTACGACGTCCTGGTCGGCGTCAACCTGCTGCGCGAGGGCCTCGACCTGCCGGAGGTGTCGCTGGTCGCGATCCTCGACGCCGACAAGGAGGGCTTCCTGCGCGGGCAGACGGCGCTGATCCAGACGATCGGACGCGCCGCCCGCAACGTCAACGGCCGCGTGATCATGTACGGCGATCGCGAGACCGACGCCATCAAGGGGGCGGTCGCGGAGACGCAGCGCCGGCGGGAGCGTCAGCTCGCGTACAACGCGGAGCACGACATCACGCCGGCGACGATCTCGAAGGGCGTCTCGGACATCGCCGAGTTCCTGTCGCTGGAGGCGCCGACGGTGCCGTCGTCCAAGCGGGGTCGCCGACCGAAGCGCGACGGTCAGGGTCGCGAGGAGCTCGAACGGGCCTCCGTCGAGCTCGAGGAGGCGATGTTCCTGGCCGCGGAGGAGCTCCGCTTCGAGGAGGCCGCGCGGCTGCGAGACGAGCTCAAGGGCGTCCGAGCGGACCTCGCGGCGCTGTAGGCCGCCGGAGCGCTCGCCGCGGCCTAGGTCGCCGACCCGATCACGGCCACGCAGTCGATCTCGACCAGGAAGCCCCCGAGGGTCGAGCCGACGGTGGTGCGGCAGGGCCGGTGGTCGCCGAACCGGCGCGCGTAGACCTCGTTGTAGGCGGCGAAGTCGCCGTGCAGGTCCTGCAGGTGCGCGGTCACCTTGACGACGTCCCCGAGCGTCGCGCCGGCCGCGGCGAGCACGGCCTCGAGGTTGTCGAAGACGAGCTCGGTCTGCGCGGACACGTCGGCGCCGTGGACCTCCCCGTCGGCGCCGAACGGAGCCTGGCCCGCCGTCCACACGGTGTCGCCCACCTTGATCACCGGCGGGGAGGGGGCGCTGGGCGGCGGCGCGCCCTCGGGGTGGAGCTTCTCCTGCTTCACGGGTTCCTCCTCGTCGGGACGCCGGCAGCGTAGCCGCCCCGCCGTCGCCCGTGGCGGGTGATGGCAGAATCGGCGCATGCGCAACGAGGCCTCGCCGCCGACCGCCGCGTCCGCTCCGTATCCCGTCGATCTCGACGTGGTCTACCCGGACGGTCCGCGCAACCGCTGGACGGTCTTCTTCCGCCTGATCCTGGGCGTGCCGGTCCTGATCCTGCTCGGCCTGTTCACCCAGACCACCGTCGACGTGGATGCGACCGACGTCGCGAGCCTCGCCGGCGGCTTCCTGTTCCTGCCCACGCTCCTGCTGCTCCTGTTCCGACACCGCTACCCGCGCTGGTGGTTCGACTTCAACGTGCAGCTGTTGGCCTTCGTCAACCGGGCCAGCATCTACCTCCTGCTCCTGCGCGACGAGTACCCGTCGACGGAGGATCGCCAGGCGCTGGACCTGCGGGTGCCGTATCCGGACGCGCGCGCGGAGCTGTCGCGCGGCCTCCCGCTGATCAAATGGCTGCTGGCCCTCCCGCACTACGTCGCGCTCGCGTTCCTGTCGGTCGGCGTCGTGGTCGCGGTCGTGCTGGCGTGGTTCGCGATCCTCTTCACGGGGCGCTGCCCGCGCGGCCTGCACGACTTCATCGTCGGCTACCTGCGCTGGAGCGCACGCGTCAGCTGCTACGCGCTGCTCCTGACCACGGACCGCTACCCGCCGTTTCGTCTGTCGCGCTGACCCGCCGCGGCAGCCGCGCGTGCGATTAGGCTGGTCGGATGGCCGCGGACCAGTCGATCACCATCCGGGGGGCGCGCGAGCACAACCTGCGCGACATCACGGTCGAGCTGCCGCGCAACCGGCTCGTCTGCATCACCGGACTCTCGGGCTCCGGCAAGTCCAGCCTCGCGTTCGACACCCTCTACGCCGAGGGGCAGCGCCGCTACGTCGAGTCCCTGTCGGCGTACGCCCGGCAGTTCCTCGGCCAGATGGAGAAGCCCGACGTCGATGGCATCGACGGGCTCTCGCCCGCGATCTCGATCGACCAGAAGACGACGTCGCGCAACCCGCGCTCCACCGTCGGCACGGTGACCGAGGTGTACGACTACCTGCGGCTGCTCTACGCCCGGGTCGGGCATCCGCACTGCCCGACCTGCGGGAGGGCGATCACCGGCCAGAGCGCGGAGCAGATCGTCGATCAGGTGCTGCTGCAGCCGGAGGGCACCCGCTTCACGGTCGACGCGCCGATCGTGCGCGGGCGCAAGGGCGAGTTCAAGGACGTGATCGAGCGCCTGCGCGGCGAGGGCTTCACCCGCATCAAGGTGGATGGCGAGACGCTGCTGCTCGAGGACGAGATCGTGCTCGACAAGAAGTTCAAGCACGACCTGTCCGTCGTCGTGGATCGCCTCGTGCTCAAGGACGATCTGCGGCGGCGCCTGACCGATTCGGTCGAGACGGCACTCGGGCTCGCCGACGGCCTCGTCGACATCGCGGTCGTGGACGGCGAGACGATGACGTTCTCGGAGCGCTTCGCCTGCCCTGACCACGGCGTGTCGCTGGCGGAGCTCGCCCCCCGCGTCTTCTCCTTCAACTCGCCGCATGGCGCATGTGCGCACTGCCACGGGCTCGGGGCCCTGCCGGAACTCGATCCCGACCTCGTCCAGCCCGACCCCGAGCAGACGCTGTCCGGAGGGGCGCTGCAGCCGTGGAACGTGGCCGGCACGAACTTCTTCGAGCAGCTCGTGCTGGCGATCGCCGAGCGCTTCGACGTCGACGTCGAGACGCCATGGGGCGATCTGCCAGCCGAACAGCGGGCGCTGTTCCTGGAGGGGACTGACGGCGAGCGGGTGATGGTCACCTACCGCAATCGCTACGGGCGGAAGCGCGCCTACGCCGTCGCCTGGGAGGGCCTGCTCGGCAGCCTCAAGCGCCGCTATGACGAGACGGAGTCGCAGCTGCAGAAGGACCGGATCGAGGAGTGGATGACGTTGCGGCCCTGCCCCGAGTGCGGCGGCGCCCGACTCAAGCCCGAGAGCCTCGCCGTCACGGTCGGGGGCCTCTCGATCCACGCGGCGACCGACCAGTCCGTCGAGCAGGCCGTGCGCTGGGCGACGACGCTCGAGCTGTCCGAGACGGAGCGGCTGATCGCGGAGCGGATCCTGCGCGAGATCGTCGAACGTCTCTCCTTCCTCGAGGACGTCGGCGTCGGCTACCTGTCGCTCAATCGCGCCGCCTCGACCCTGTCGGGCGGGGAGGCCCAGCGAATCCGCCTCGCGACCCAGATCGGCGCGAGCCTCGTGGGCGTCCTCTACATCCTCGACGAGCCGTCGATCGGTCTCCACCAGCGCGACAACCACCGCCTGCTCGAGACCCTGACGCGTCTGCGCGACCTCGGCAACACGGTCATCGTCGTCGAGCACGACGAGGACACCATCCGCGCCGCCGACTGGCTCGTCGACATGGGCCCGGGCGCGGGCGAACACGGCGGGCGTGTGGTCGCCGCCGGCACGCCGAAGCAGGTCATGAAGGCGAAGGACTCGGTTACGGGGCAGTTCCTGTCGGGGCGTCGCGCGATCCCGATCCCGGAGCGGCGAGGGCCATCGGACTCGGTGCTCGCCGTCCGCGGCGCCGCGGAGCACAACCTCCGCGGGATCGACGTCGAGATCCCCGTCGGGCGACTCGTCGCCGTCACCGGCGTGTCCGGGTCGGGCAAGTCGACGCTGGTCAACGACGTCGTGCTGCGGGCGATGCAGCAGCACCTGACGGGGGCGCGCGTGCGAGCGGGCCGCCACGATTCGATCGAGGGCCTCGAGCACTTCGACAAGGTGATCGCGATCGACCAGTCGCCGATCGGCCGCACACCGCGCTCGAATCCGGCCACCTACACCGGCGTGTTCGACCACATCCGCCAGCTCTACGCCGACACACCGGATGCGAAGGCCCGCGGCTACAAGCAGGGGCGCTTCTCCTTCAACGTCAAGGGCGGCCGCTGCGAGGCCTGCCGTGGCGACGGCACCCTCAAGATCGAGATGCACTTCCTCCCGGATGTGTACGTGCCGTGCGAGGCGTGCGGTGGGCGCCGCTACAACCGCGAGACCCTCGAGGTGCGCTTCAAGGGCAAGTCGATTGCCGATGTCCTCGAGATGCCGATCGAGGAGGCACTCGTCTTCTTCGCGAAGATCCCCAAATTGCGACGGCGCCTGCAGACGCTGCACGACGTCGGCCTCGACTACGTGCGTCTCGGTCAGCCCGCGACCACGCTGTCGGGTGGCGAGGCCCAGCGCGTGAAGCTCGCCACCGAGCTGTCGAAGGTCGCGACGGGGCGCACCCTGTACGTGCTCGACGAGCCGACGACGGGCCTGCACATGGCGGACGTCGAGAAGCTGCTCGAGGTGCTGCAGCGGCTCGTCGACGCCGGTAACACGGTGCTCGTGATCGAGCACAACCTCGACGTGATCAAGCAGGCCGACTGGCTGATCGATCTCGGGCCGGAGGGCGGCGATGCGGGCGGCGCGGTGATCGCCGTCGGCAGCCCGGAGGAGGTCGCGACCATCGCGGACTCGCACACCGGACGCTTCCTCGGGCCGCTGCTGGCCGCCGGCGCCGTTCCGGCCTGAGCGGGTACGATCCCCGCATGGCTCCCCGTCTGCGCGTCGACGCTCCCGGCACGGTCGATACGGACCAGGTCGTCTGGTCCGAGGAGGAGATCGAGTCCTTCGAGGGCGTCGACACCTCGGACGGCGAGTGGTACGCGATCCGCACCGACCCGTGGCCGTGTCCGGCCTGTGGCGCCGTCTTCGAGTACGTGACCGGAGCGCACCTCGTGCTCCTCGCGCCGCCGCGCGCCGACCTGCTGGAGATCGCCGCACAGTGCCAGAAGATCGGTCGCAACGCCCGCATCGTCGCCTACGAGGACTCGCTGCCGGCGATCAGCATCTTCCAGTGGCGCGCGCTCGGGCGGCCCGTCCACGGCTTCCGCGAGGACCTGCGCGGCGGCCCGTCCGCGTGAGCCTCAGGTCGCGGCGCCGACGGCGGCGACCATCCGCCGGCAGAGGTCCGGCACCTCGGCGATGTCGTCGGTGTACTGGGACGGCTTGAAGCAGATCGAGGTGTAGCCCTCCGCCAGCTTGGCGGGGATCGCCGCCATCGCCTCGTCGAGGTCGCCGGGGCGGTCGGGGGCGGGGAAGCGCGGGCGGATCCCGCCGATCATCTCGATCGAGGCCGGATCGCGCCCGGCTGCCGACATCGCCCGGCGGATCGCGTCGAGATCGTCGGACGTCGGCGTCCCGAAGGGGTGGAAGCCGTGGCCGTGCTCGACGAGGCGCCGCAGGATCGGCCCGTGCACGTGCTGACCCCCGAACCACATGCGCGGCCCCTCGGGACGCCAGCACTTGGGCTCCAGGTAGACGTCCTCGAAGGCGTAGTAGTCGCCGCGGTAGGACGCGGGGCTGCGCGACCAGACGCGGCGCATGATGTCGAGCTGCTCGTCCAGGATCCGGCCGCGCCGGTTGAAGGGGACGCCCATCGCCGCGTACTCCTCGTCGAGCCACGACACCGTCGGCTGCACGACCAGACGCCCCTCGCTGAGGAGGTCGAGCGTCGCCAGCTGGGTCGCCGTGTGCAGCGGATGCCGCAGCGGGTAGATGAGCGCGCTGAGGGCGATCCGGATCCGCGAGGTGCGCGCCGCGATCGCGCGGGCCAGCGCGACGCTGTCCGGCCAGGGGGTGAGGGGATCCTGGTTGCCGGGCGCGGCGTAATCGCGGGGGTTCTCCATGCGGCCGGCGGCGCCCGCCTTCGGGGTCAGGACGACGTGGTCGGACAGCATCACCGTCTCGACGCCGGCGGCCTCCGCATCGACGGCCATCTGCACGAGGGCCCCCATGTCGCGCGCGTCGCACAGCGTCCACTGCTCGAGCAGGACGAGCACGACGCCGGGCGCGCGCCGGGCCACGTCAGGCGGCTGGCTTCTCGACCAGCTCGATGCGGTAGCCGTCGGGGTCGCGCACGAAGCACAGCCGCGAGCCGCCCTCGCGCACCGAGTAGGGCGGCCGCTCCGGCTGGATGCCGATCCCCGCGAGCCGCTCGAGGGTGCCGTCGAGGTCCTCGACGTGGAGCGCGATGTGTCCGTAGCCCGTCCCGATCTCGTACGGCTCGTCGCGGTCGAGGTTGTAGGTCAGCTCGAGCGGCGTGTCCTCGCTGCCCGCCGGGGCGACGAAGACGTTGATCGCCTCGTCCCGGATCGGGAAGCGCTTCAGCTCCCGGAAGCCGAGGGCGCCGCAGTAGAAGTCGATCGCCCTGTCCAGGTCGAAGACGCGGTAGCAGACGTGGGCATAGCGCATGACGTCAGCCTAGCCGCTCAGAGGGCGGCCGCGGCGAGTCCGGCCTCGAAGGCGGCCAGCTCGTCGACGGCGATCGCGTAGGTGTGTCGCTCCTGCGGGAAGGCCCGGCTACGCACATCGGCCACGTAGCGTCCGAGCGCGTCGACGCTGGCGCGGTGCAGATCCGCGTAGCGCTCGACGAAGCGCGGGCTCGAGCCGGCGCCGAGACCGAGCAGGTCGTGCCACACCAGCACCTGTCCGTCGGTGCGATTGCCGGCCCCGATCCCGATCGTGGGAATGGCGAGGCGCTCGGTGACGGCTGCCGCGATCTCCGCCGGCACGCACTCCAGGACCAGCGCGAAGGCACCGGCGCTCTGCACGAGCAGGGCGTCCTCCACGAGCCGCAGCGCGGCATCCGCGGTGCGGCCCTGCGCCTTGAAGCCGCCGAGCTGCGTGGCGCTCTGCGGCGTCAGGCCGAGGTGGCCCATGACGGGAATACCGGCTCCGGTGACGGCGCGGATCCGCTCCAGCGTGGGACCGGCGCCCTCGACCTTGACCGCGTCGGCGCCCGCCTCCTTGACGAAGCGCCCGGCGGCCAGGATCGCGTCGCGATCCGACGGCTGGAAGCTCAGGAACGGCATGTCGGCGACGACCAGCGGGGCGCGTGTGGCCCTGCTCGCGCCCCGCGTGACCGCCGCGGTGAGCACGAGCATCTCGTCGAGCGTGATCGGCATCGTGGAGTCGTGCCCGAGTACCGTCATCGCGGCGCTGTCGCCGACGAGGATGACGTCCACGCCCGCCTCGGCCGCGGCCTGCCCGCTCGGGGCGTCGTACGAGGTGACCATCGCGATCGGAATCCGATCGGTCTTCTGCGCGGCGAGGTCGGGCAGGGCGACCTTGCCAGGCGCGGGGGTGGCGGGGGCGGGGCGGCGCGGGCGCGTGCTCATGCTGGCTCCTTCGCCGCGAGCTCGTCGGCGGCGCGGTCGGGATGGGAGGGGTCGAGCAGGACGTTGTCGATCAGCCGCGTGGTTCCGACGCGGGCGGCGAGCAGGATGACCGCGGGGGCGGCCGGCGCGTAGGGGCCGAGGTCGGCGCCGCGCAGCGCGAGGTACTCGAGGTCGACGCCCGCCAGCTCGGCCTCGGCCGCGGCGAGCAGCCCGGGCTCCGCCCGGACGCCGGCGCCGTAGGCGGTCGCCACGGCGCGCAGTGCCGCCGGCAGGCGCGTCGCCCGCAGGCGCTCGTCGTCGTCGAGGTAGCGGTTCCGCGAGCTGAGTGCGAGCCCGTCGTCCTCGCGCACGGTCGGTGCGCCGATCACGTCGATTCCGAGCGCGAGATCGTGCGCGATCCGCTGCATCAGGATGAGCTGCTGGTAGTCCTTGCGGCCGAAGACGGCTCGGACCGGCCGGACGAGGCCGTAGAGGCGCATGACGACCGTCGCAACGCCGGCGAAGTGGCCGGGGCGGCTCGCGCCGCACAGCTCATCCGCAAGCGGTCCGGGTTGGACCGTCGTCGTGAAGCCCGCGGGGTAGATCTCCTCCACGCCCGGGGCGTAGAGGACGGCGGCGCCGGCCGCCGCGGCGAAGGCGGCGTCGCCGTCGAGGTCGCGGGGGTAGCGCTCGAAATCCTCGTCCGGGCCGAACTGCGTCGGATTCACGAAGTCGGAGACCACGACGGGATCGCCGAAGTCCGCGGCACGTCGGATCAGGGAGGCGTGGCCCTCGTGCAGGGCGCCCATGGTCGGCACGAACGAGCACGGGCCTCCGATCGCCCGGCGCACCTGCTCGGCGCTCTGCGCGACGATCACGGCGCGGCCTCCAAGGCGATTGCGGCCCTGCTGGCCTCGGGCTCCGCGACGAGCGGGATCAGCGCCTGCGAGAGCTGCACGTAGGCGTGCTCGAGCGCGGGATCGGCGGCCCGCAGGCGCGTTCGGTGCGCCGAGATGGTGCCCGTGTCGCCGCGGGCGACGGGACCGGTCGGGCGTGGGAACGCGCCGTCGGCGAGGGCGTTGTCGACGGCGCGGTGCACGAGGGGGCCGAGCACGGCGCTCGGGTCGACGTCGAGGCCGGCCGCCGCGAGCGCGCGGACCGCCGCGCCCAGCGCGGGAAGGATCAGGTTCGACGCGAACACGCACGCGATGTGGGGCAGGGGGCGCGCGGTCTCCGGCACCTCGACGGGCCGCATACCGAGCCCACGGGCGAGGTCCGCGGCCACGGCCAGGGCCGCGTCGTCGGAGCCGGTCACGCCGGCGGCCGCGCCGGCGAGCTGCGGACCGCCGCCCGGCTGGATCGTCTGCATGGGGTGGAGGCAGAAGCGCCGTGGCCCCGCGCCGAGCGCGACCAGCGGAACCGATCCGGACAGCATCCCGATCGCCGGCCCGTCCGGGAGGTCGGCCGCGACGTCCGCGATGGCGTCATCGGGAACCGCGAGGAGGGCGACGTCGGAGGTCGCGGCGAGCGCGGCGTCGCGGACGAGCGCGCTCTCGATGCCCGCGGCGCGGGCCGCCTCGTGGATGGCCGTCCCGGCTCGTCCGGGACCGATCACGGTGATCCTCACTGGTACCCCTCGCGGTGGATGGAGTCCGTGCGCGCATCGTACCGGACGACCTGGCTGCGGAGGCGCTACGGTATCGGCCATGCCGATCTACGAGTACGCCTGCGTCGCCTGCTCCGCCGAGTTCGAGGAGCTCGTCTCCCTCAGCGCGGCCGACGACGTGGCCTGCACCGCGTGCGGTTCCACCCGTGTCGAGCGCCAACTGTCGAGCTTCCAGCGCGTGCGCGCCGGCGGTGGCGGCGGCGAGCCCGCCCTGGCTGCCGCGCCCGCGCGCGCGGGCGGCTGCTGCGGCGGCGGCTGCGGCTGCGGCTGAGGACGCCATGGCCGTGATCGAGGTCGCGCCCGACGGCGATCTCCGCGGTGTCGCGGACGCCGTCCTCGCCGGGCTCCGGCCCGGTGATGCGGTGCACCTGAGCGGTCCGGTCGGCGCCGGGAAGACGGCGCTGGTGCGGGCCTGCTGCATCGCGCTCGGCGTTGACGAGCCGGTCACCAGTCCGACCTTCGCACTCGCGCATCGCTACCAGGGCCACGTGCCCGTCGCGCACCTTGACCTGTATCGGCTCGCGGATCAGCCGCCGCGGGATCCCGCAGACCTGCTCGGCGAGTTGGAGGCGGAGGCGCTGGCGTTCGTGGAGTGGCCGGAGGCGGGGGCCAGCTGGCTGCCCGCTCCCGTCCGCCGGGTCGCCATCGCCGTCGCCGCCGACGGTGTCCGGACCTTCGCGATCGACGCCCTCTAGGATCCCGGCGTGGTCGCGATCGCACTCGACACCGCCACCGGTTTCGCCGCAGTCGGCGTGCTCCACGAAGGCGCCTGGCATGAACGCGTGGAGCGCGGCGAGCGGGCCGCGCAGTCCGCACTGGGTCTCCTCGACGCCGCCCTCGCAGAGGCGGCGGCCGCCCCGACGGAGATCGACCGCGTCGTCGTCGGCTGCGGTCCCGGCTCGTTCACGGCCCTGCGGATCGGACTCGCGATGGCGCGCGGCCTCGCCGACGCCGCCGCGGCGGAGCTGTGTGGTGTGTCGACGCTCGCCGCGCTCCTGGCCGGCGCCGACGAGCCGGCGGTCGCAGTGATCGACGCGCGTCGCGGCGAGGTCTTCGCGGAGGGAGCGGGCATCGCGGCTCGGGCGATCGATCCGGCTGCGCTGGCCGCCGCCCTGCCCGCGGGGACGCTGGTCGTGGGCGACGGGGCACTCGCCTGGCGCGGAGTGTTCGAGAACGCGGGGGCCCGGGTGCCGCCCGACGGCGATCCGCGCCACGCGCCGCGGCCGTCCGCGCTTCTGGCTCTCGCGGACCGCGATCCCCAGCCGGCGCTCGCGCTCTACCTCCGCGATCCCGACGCCGTGGCGGTCGCGCCGTGAGCGCCAAGCCGACGACGGCATCGCAGATCCAGCTGCGACGGCTCGGCCTCGGGGACCTGCCGGCGGTCGAGGCCCTCGAACGGCGCGCGTATCGCACGCCCTGGTCGCGGCTGATGTTCCAGGGCGAGATCTCGCGGCCGGGGAGCCGCTGCTACGGGGCCTTCGACGGCAAGACCCTCGCCGGATACCTGATCGTCTCCCGCTACACCGATGCGTGGCACATCATGAACGTGGCCGTGGACGAGCCGTACCGACGGCGCGGCGTCGCGCGGCTGATGCTCGAGACGCTCCTGCGCGAGACGGCCGACGACGGCACCCGCGGGCACACGCTCGAGGTGCGGGTCTCCAACCATGGGGCCATCCGCCTCTACGAGGAGCTGGGCTTCCGGCCCTCGGGGATGCGGCGCGGCTACTACACCGACGATCGCGAGGATGCCCTCGTGATGTGGCGGGGCGACGGTCCGGGCGACGAGCCGCTCGTCCGGTGATCCTCGCCCTCGAGACCTCCTGCGACGAGACGTGCGCCGCCGTGATGGCGCCCGACGGCACGCTGCGCGCCTCGATCGTCGCCTCGCAGGCCGCCGAGCACGTCGCGTTCGGCGGCGTGGTGCCCGAGATCGCATCGCGGCGCCACCTCGAGCTCGTCGAACCGACGGTCCGCGCCGCCCTCGAGCGGGCCGGCTGCGGCCTCGATGAGCTCAGCGGGGTCGCGGTGACCACGGGCCCGGGCCTGATCGGGGCGCTGCTGGTCGGGGTCGGCTACGCCAAGGGCCTCGCCTACGGCCTCGGCCTGCCGCTGACCGCGGTCGACCACCTGCGCGGCCACGTCGCGTCCCTGCAGCTCGCCTCCGACGCGCCGGATGGTCCACACCTCGTGCTGCTCGCCTCCGGCGGGCACACGCTCCTGCTCGACGTGGACGCGTCGGGGACCGTGCAGACGCTCGCCCGATCGCTCGACGACGCAGCCGGCGAGGCGTTCGACAAGGGCGCGCGGCTGCTCGGCCTCGGCTACCCGGGCGGTCCGGCGCTCGCCGCTCTCGCCGCCACGGGGGATCCCGCGGTGCACCCGTTCACGACGCCCCTGGCCGGGCGCGACGACCTCGCCTTCTCGTTCTCGGGTTTGAAGACTGCTCTCGCGCAGGCCGTGGTGGCGCAGGCCGCGGCGGTGGCCGATCTGGCCGCCGCCTACCAGGAGGCGATCGTGCGCCACCTCGTCGAGCGGGCGCTGCTCGGGCTCCGGGCGAGCGGCCGCACGACCCTCGGGCTCGTCGGCGGCGTCGCCGCCAATGCGCGCCTGCGTGCCGCGCTGAGCGAGCTGCCGGCGACGGTCGTCGCCGCGCCGCTCGAGCTGTGCGGCGACAACGCGGCGATGATCGCGCGCGCGGCGCTCGACCTCGAACCGCTCGACCCGCGGGCCGCGCTGGCCCTCGACGCGCACGCCCGGAGCGCGCTCGGATGAGGCGCGTCGAGGTCCTGGTCGCGTCGGGGTGCATGCTCTGTCCGGCCGCCATCGCCGCGGCGGAGACGGCCTGCGCGGGGCGGACCGACGTCACGCTGACGACGACGGACATCGACGGCGATCTGGAGCTCGAGCGGCGCTGGCGCGCCGCGATCCCGGTGGTGCTCGTGGACGACGTCGAGGTCGGACGCTACGTCGTCACGGCCGGGGAGATCGTCGCAGGGCTCGACGGCTGAGCGCCCGGCTCCACGCCGGCGAAGGCTTTGTACGATCCTTGTGACAGTGGAACCGCTGCTGACGAATCCCACCAGCGAGCGCCTCGGCGGCGGCGTCGCCGCGCGGCTCGCCCACTACCTGCAGGTGCTGACGCAGGCCAAGAAGGCGGGACGCAGTCATATCACCTCGCACGAGATCAGCGAGTACACGCACGTCAACGCGACCCAGATCCGCCGCGACCTGTCGGGCTTCGGCACGTTCGGCAAGCGCGGCGTCGGCTACAGCGTCGAGTCGCTGATCGGCGAGATCAGCCAGATCCTCCGGACCGCGGGCCAGCACAACATCGTCCTCGTCGGCGCGGGACACCTCGGCCAGGCCATCGCGGGCGCGGACGTGTTCGCCGACCACGGCTTCTCGATCGTCGCGATCGTCGACGTGGACCCCTCCAAGATCGGCTCGCCCTGCGGCGAGCTGTCCGTTCGCGACCCGGAGGAGCTCCCGCGTATCGTCGAGGAGGAGCAGGTCATCGTCGGGGTCGTCGCGGTTCCGGCCGCGGCCGCGCAGGACGTGGCCGACCAACTCGTGCGCAGCGGCGTTCGGATCGTCTTCAACTACTCGGGGGCGCTGATCGACGTCCCGCCGGACGTGACCGTGCACACCACGAACCCCGCCGTGGAGCTCCTGTACGCGCTCTACTTCCACCTCGCGTGAGGCGAGGGCGGCAGCGCGGCTACGGAGTCCGACCGGCGACGGCCACGTCGATCACGTAGGCGCGGCCCTCGGGCGACGCCGTGCCGCTGAGCCGGTCCGCCGCGACCGGGACGTCGCCGGGCTGGACGAGGACGATCAGATGCCGCGGATCGTCGCGGTCGACCGTGATGTCGTGCGGGATCCCGCCGAGCAGCTCGGAGACGACCACCTCGGGCTCCTGCGCCGCGGTCTCGAGGACGACCCGCTCGCCGACCGGCGCGGGGACGGGTGCGGGTGTCAGGCCGCCGACCTGGAACAGCGCCAGGACGCCGAGGCCCGCCGCGACGAGCAGCACGATCGGAATCAGGCGCGCGGCCCGGCGAGGCTGCGTCGCCGAGCCGACACGTCCGTGTCCGTGCCCGGCGCTGGGCAGTCGATCGAGCTCGTCCATGGCGAGCGACAGGTCGACGATCCGGTCGCGGCAATCGGGGCAACCGGCGACGTGACGCCGGATCTCCGACGAGCGTTCGTGCTCGAGCTCGCCGACGACGTAGTCGAGCAGCGTCACCTCCGCCGGGTGGATCGCGGTCTCGTCGTGGTCGTCCACGCGCGGAAGGGTAGCGCCGGTGCGGGTTCGGGGCGGAGCGGCCGCTGGTACCCTTGCGCCTCCATGGGCGCGTCGGTCGAGGACTCCTATGCGGCGCTCGACGCCGCGCGTGCGCACTTCGCCGACGCCACGGACTTCACGATCGGCATCGAAGAGGAATTCCAGATCCTCGACCGCGACACGCTGCAGATGGCAAACCGCTTCGAGGATCTGCGCGACGCGTGCGAGGCGGGCCCGCTGCACGGTCACGTGGCCGGCGAGCTGATCGCCTCGGAGATCGAGGTCAAGACGGGCCGGGGCGCCACGTTCGACGACGCCGCCCGGATGATCGTCGACCGGCGGGTGGCGCTCGCCGAGGAGGCGGAACGGCTCGGCGTGCTGGTCGGTGCGACGGGCACGCATCCGACGTCGCCGTGGACGGAGCAGCGGATCATCGACACGCCGCATTACCGGATCGTGGAGGGGACGCTGCGCTACATCGCCTGGCGCAACAACACCTTCGGGATGCACGTGCACGTCGGCATCCGCGGGGCGGATCGTGCGATGGCCGTGGCCAACCACATGCGCAGCCACGTGCCGATCCTGCTGGCCCTCTCGTGCACCTCGCCGTGGCTCGAGGGCCGCATCACGCATCTGCGCTCGACGCGGACGCAGATCTTCACCCGCATGTTCCCGCGCTGCGGGATCCCCGACGTCTTCGCCGACTGGGAGGACTACGACCGCTACGTGCGCTTCCTGCTCTCGACCGAGTCGATCCGCGAGCACACCGAGATCTGGTGGACGGTGCGCCCGCACCAGTCCTTCGGCACCGTCGAGGTGCGCGCCTGCGATGCGCTCCCGGACATCGGGCAGTCGGTCGCGCTGGCCGCGCTCCAGACGGCGCTGGCGGCACGCGCCGCCCGCCTCCACGACGAGGGCCGGCTGCCGCCGCCCGACCGGCCGAGCGATCTCGAGGAGAACCTCTGGCGCGCCCTTCGCTGGGGCACCGATCGCGGACAGATCGACCTCGAGCGGCGAATCGTCGTGCCGGCGGCCGAGCACGCGCACGCCCTGCTCGACGACTGTGCGCCGGAGATCGCGGCGCTCGGGCTCGCGCCGTGGCTCGAGCCCCTGGAGGACCTGCTGCAGAATGGGGACCACGCCTCGCGTTGGAAGGCGCGTGTCGAGGCGGGGGAGGACATGGCGGCGATCCACGCCGAGCAGGTCCGCATCACGATGGCGTCAGCCCGGCGCCTCAAGGAGGTTCTCGATGGCCGATGACAACGTGCACGGCACGCCACCCGCTCCGGAGTCGGGGGAGCCGCCGATGGAGATCGACCTCTCGCAGGTCCGCGTCGAGGCGCTGGTCCTCCAGGTCGCGAGCGAGCTGATGTCGATCGGGGCGGGCCAGCTCGGCATGATCCCGGGCATGGTCAACGGCGGCGATGCCGTGCAGGCCAGCCTCGCCATCTCCGGCGCGGACGCCCTCGTCGAGACCCTGGTGGCGGCCTTCCCCGAGGGCGCCCCCCTGCCACCGCAGGTCGAGGAGCTGCGCGGCGCCCTCGCCGACCTGAAGCTGGCCTTCGCCGAGGCGGTGCGGATGACCGCCGGGGCCGGAGAGGGCGGCGGCGAGGCCGCTACGAGCTCCGAACCCGCGGCCGCCGCGCCGGCGCCGGCCGCCGAGCCGGCGGCCCCGCGCACCGAGGTGCCCCGCCCCAAGATCTGGACGCCGGGCGGCGAGATTTGACGGCACGCGCCGAAATCGGCGTCTTCGGGGGGTCCGGCTTCGGGGCCTTCCTCGAGGGCGCCGAGGAGGTGCGCGTGGACACGCCACACGGCGCCCCGTCGGACGCGATCCGCGTCGCGGAGATCGCCGGCCGGACGGTCGCGTTCCTGCCGCGGCACGGTCGCGACCACGACCTGCCGCCGCACCGGATCCCGTACCGAGCCAACCTCTGGGCGATGCACTCGCTCGGGGTCGAGCGGATCCTGTCGCCGTGCGCCGCGGGCTCGCTCGACCCGGACCTGCCACCGGGCGCCTTCGTCGTGGTGGACCAGTTCGTCGACCGCACCTCCGGTCGCGATCACACGTTCCACGATGGGCCGGGCGCGGTGCACATCTCCGCCGCGGATCCCTACTGCCCGCACCTGCGCGAGGCCGTCCTCGCCGCGGGGCGCGCGATCGGCGCGGACGTCCGCGATGGTGGCCCGATGGTGGTGGTCGAGGGCCCGCGCTTCTCGACACGCGCCGAGTCGGCCTGGTACCGCCAGCTCGGCTGGCAGGTGATCAACATGACCGGGTATCCGGAGGCGGTGCTGGCCCGCGAGCTCGAGATCTGCCTGACCTCGATCGCCCTGATCACCGACTACGACACCGGCGTCGCCGGCGTCGGCGCGGCGGTCACCGCCGATGAGGTGGTGGCCACCTTCCACGCCAATCTCGAGGTCCTGCGCGAGCTGCTCGTCCGCGTGATCGGCGATCTGCCGGAGCGCCCCGCCGCTGATCCCTGCAGGACGGCCCTGGCAGGAGCGAAGCTCTAGAGGGGGAAGGGGCCAGCGTGCTCGCCTCCGCCGCCGTCGCTCTGACGCTGTTCGCCGCTCCTGCGGCGCCCGTGCCGATCGCGCCCGTCACCAGCCCGGCCGTCGCGGCGCTGGCCACGCCGAGCGCGTTCGATCCCGCGGCGCAATCGCGAGCCAATCGCGCCACCATCAGCGTCAGCGCCCAGTCCGCCGGCCTGCTGCAGGTCGACATCGTCACGGCCGGCGGGG
>JBMTER010000013.1:0-17985 GCA_049433345.1 Gaiellales bacterium
CCCCTCTCCCGTTCGTCGGGGTCCCCATACACTCCGGGCATGCGCCGTCTCGAGCCCGTCCTGGTGCTGGTCGGGTACGCGCTCGCGTCCACGCTGCTGATCGGCCGGCACCTGCTGCGCGCGCCCGCCGATGCCGTCGTCGGGAGCTTCGGCGCGGACCAGGGCTTCTTCGCGTGGTCCCTCGTGCACTGGGTGGAGGTGCTGCGGTTCGCGCAGGCGCCGTTCCTGACCGATCGCATCGACGCGCCCGCCGGGTTCAACCTGGCGTGGGCGACGACCATCCCGGGCCCCGCGCTCCTGCTCGCGCCGATCACCGCGCTCGCCGGCCCCCTCGCCTCGTACAACCTCCTCGCTCTCGGCGCCCCCGCGTTGGCGGCCTGGACGGCGTACCTGCTCGCCCGCCACCTGACGGGCGACGCCCTCGCGGCGATCCTCGGGGGCTGGTGCTTCGGCTTCTCGTCGTACCTGATCGGCCAGACGCTCAACCACGTCAACCTCGCGCTGGTCTGGGCGCTGCCGTTGATCGTCCTCGTCGCCGTGCGGCTGATCGAGGGATCGCTGCCGCGCGCGCGCGGCGTCCTCTCCCTCGCCGCGCTGATCGCCTTCCAGTACCTGACGTTCACGGAGGTGGCGGCGACGGCGACCCTGATCGGCGCGGTTGCGCTGGCCCTCGCGTTCGCCCTCGGCGGCGCCGCGGGCCGCCCGCG
This sequence comes from Gaiellales bacterium, assembly GCA_049433345.1. GTDB lineage: Bacteria > Actinomycetota > Thermoleophilia > Gaiellales > F1-60-MAGs149 > F1-60-MAGs149. Next base: position 708 of record JBMTER010000013.1, read on the forward strand.
CCTCCCGCGCGCGCTGCCGTGGCTCGGCGCCGCCGACGGCCTGGCCCTCGTGGCCGCCGCCCCCCAGCTCGTGGCCGCCCTGGCGCGGCCGAACCCGATCGACGGCCGCATCCGTCCCGAGCTGTTCCCCCTCGACCTGGAGAACCTGGTCGTGCCGTCTGCGATCACCTGGATCGGCGGCGGGGCGTTCGTCGATCGCTCCGCGCAGTTCGCCGGCAACCTGACCGAGCAGCTCGGCTACATGGGACCCCTGCTGCTGGTGGCGGCGGCCCTCGGTTGGCTGCGGTGGCGGCGGCGTCCGATCGCCTCCGTGATCGGGCTGACGGCGCTCGTGGCGGGGGTCCTCTCACTCGGAGCGCGCCTCACGATCGGCGGCGAGCCCGGCAGCTGGATGCCGTGGGCGGAGATCGAACGGCTGCCCCTGATCGGCCTCGCCCTGCCCGGACGGATCGTCGTGTACGCCTGGCTCGCCGTGGCCCTGCTGCTCGCCCTCCTCATCGCCCGCGGTCCGGCACGCGATCGGCTGCGTCCGCTCCGGGCGCTCGTGGCCGTCGCCGCCCTCGTGCTGCTCCTGCCGGCCCCGGATGCGCGCTGGTGGCGCACCTCGCTCGACACGCCGCCGGGCATCGCGTCGGGCGCCGCGACCGCGGACATCGCCGACGACGCGATCGTGCTGACCCTCCCGTACTCCTTCACCGGCGATGGCATGTACTGGCAGGCCCTCGATCGCATGCGCTGGCGGCAGGCCGGCGGCTACAGCGCAGCGGCGGTCCCCACCGCCTACGCGACCCTCCCGATCATGGGCGCGCTCTACGGCGGCCCACTGCCGCCGAGCCCGCGTGCGGCGCTGCTCGACTACCTGGCGCTGACCGGAACGGAATGGGTCCTGATCGACGGCCGCAAGCCGGGACCTTGGCCCGTGCTCCTGCGCGAGATCGGCGCGCGACGGTCGGACGTCGGCGGCGTCGTGCGCTTCCGTCTCGACCCGGCCGTGGTGCGAGCGCAGACGGCCGGCGCGTAGCCGTCCTTTCCGGAAACCGGTAAGGTCCCCGTCCATGGCTCCGGAACCCGTCGACAAGGAGGTTCGCGCCGTCATCGCCGACGTCGGCGACGAGGCCGCCCAGCTCGACCTGGCCGGCGGGATCGACCTCCTGCAGCGTGCCGCTGCGAGCGGGGATCGGCTGACGCCCTCGGCGCGTTCGCGGCTGACCTCGGCGGGCGCGCTCGCGGCGGACGCCGCCATGCCGCTGCCGCTTGCCGTCGATGCCTGGCTGACCTCCGGCTGGGTGGTCTGGCGAGAGGTCGGTGCCGAGGGCGATGCGCGCGCGATCAGCCGGCGCGCCGGCGTGATGATGCGAGTCCTCGACGACGGGGCCAAGGCGCTGGCCGACGGCTACGTGCGCGCACAGCAGAGCGCCGTGCGCCGCGACGAGAGTGCCCGGGCGACGCTGCTCGACTGGCTGCTCGGCGGCATGGCGCCGGATCGCGTCATGGAGGCCGCGGGCCGGCTCGGCATCGACATCGGCGGTCGCCGCAGCGTGATCGTCGTCGGCGAGGTGTCGGAGCCGATCCTGGATCGCTTCCGCGCAGCCGGAGCCCTGACGGCCCCTCGGGCCGGCACGACGGTCGCGGTGCTGACGGGTCGTGCACCCCGCGGCGCGGAGACGGCGGGACTCGGGCGGCCCGGCCTCGGAGTCGCCGGCATCCGCACGTCGTACGCGGAGGCGCTACGGGCCCTCGACGTCGCCCAGCGCCTCGGACTGCGCGGGATCGTGCCGTACACGGACGTGCTGCCGGAGGCCCTGATCGGCCAGGATCGGGCGACCCTCCACGAGCTCGTCGAGTCGACCCTGTCGCCCCTGCGCGCGAAGCGCAACGGCGGCCCGCAGTACGTGGAGACGGCCGAGACGTGGCTGCGGGAGGGGCTCAGCGTGGCGGCCACCGCGCGGGCCCTGCAGGTCCACGAGCGGACGGTGCGCTATCGGCTCGCGCGGATCGCGAAGCTGACCGGGCTCGACCTGCAACACGCCGATGATCGCTTCCGGCTCGAGCTGGCCGTGCGCGGCGAGCGCCTGCTCGACCAGGTCCCGTCCGCCTAGGACCAGACGATCTCGTCGGCGTCACCCCACTCCGCCGGCAGCGGCGTGCCGGCAGCGCGGTGCAACGCCACCTTGAGCGTGCCGAGGCCGAGGACGGCGCACTTGACGCGCATCGGGGAGAGGGGGATCGCCAACTCGTCGAGGATCACCTGCGACGGCAGGGCGGCGGCCTGCTCGACCGGCATGCCCTGCACGAGGTCCGTCAGCATCGAGGTCGCGGCCTGGGAGACGGCGCAGCCCTGGCCGGTGAAGCGCATCTCGCCGATCCGACCGTCCTCCAGGCGCACCATCACCGTGACCTGGTCGCCGCAGAGGGGGTTCTGGCCGTCGGCCTCCGCGTCGGCTCCCTCCAGCGCGCCGTGGTGGCGCGGGTGCCGGTAGTGGTCCATCAGGTTCTCGCGGTACAGGTCGTCCACGACTACACCCCCATCACGCGACGCACGTCGAGGAGCCCGTCGACGAGGCGGTCGACGTCCTCGGCAGCGGTGTACAGGTAGAACGAGGCGCGCACGGTGGCGGCCAGTCCGAGCCGTTCGACCAGGGGCTGGGTGCAGTGGTGGCCGGCGCGCACGCAGACGGCGTGGCGGTCGAGGATCTCGGCGACGTCGTGCGGGTGCACGTCGTCGAGGACGAAGGAGACGACCCCGCCGCGTGCGTCGGGATCGCGTGGCCCGACGACGCGCAGGCCCGGCACCTCGGCGAGACGCTCGAGCGCGTAGGCGGTGATCGCATGCTCGTGGGCGTCGATCGCGTCGAGCCCGACGACGCGCAGGTAGTCGATCGCCGCGTGCAGCCCGACGGCCTCGGCGTAGGCCGGTGTGCCCGCCTCGAACTTCCACGGGAGGGCGTTCCAGGAGGTGCGGTCGAGTCGCACGGAGCGGATCATCTCGCCGCCGGTCAGAAACGGCGGCATCGCCTGCAGGAGCTCCTCGCGTCCCCACAGCGCCCCGATCCCGGTCGGCCCGAGCATCTTGTGGCCCGAGAAGGCGGCGAAGTCGACGCCGAGCGCCTGGATGTCGACGGGCCGGTTCGGCACCGTCTGCGCCGCGTCGAGGACGACGACGGCGCCCTGCGCATGCGCCCAGCGCACGACCTGCTCGACGGGCGGCCGCACGCCGAGGGTGTTCGACTGATGGGTGACCGCGACGACCCGGACGGCTCCGGACCGCGCGATCGCGTCGAGCTCGTCGAGCTGGAGGCGACCCTCGTCGTCGACGTCGAGGAAGCGCAGGGACGCGCCGGTCTGCTCCGCGAGGACCTGCCAGGGCACGAGGTTGGCGTGGTGCTCGAGCACCGTCGAGACGATCACGTCGCCCGGCCCGCAGGTGGCGCGCCCGTGGGTCTGCGCGACGAGGTTGATCGCCTCCGTCGCGTTGCGCGTGAAGATCAGCTCCCGCGTCGAGGCGGCGTTGATCAGGCCGGCCACGGCGCCCCGTGCCGCCTCGAAGGCCTCGGTGCTCTCGATGCCGAGCGTGTAGACGCCGCGATGCACGTTGGCGTTCGACGTCGCGTAGAAGCGCGTCATCGCTTCCAGCACCTGCCGCGGCTTCTGCGACGTGGCGGCCGAGTCGAGGTAGGCCAGCGGCCGATCGTGGAGCGAGCGGGCCAGGATCGGGAAGTCGGCTCGGATCGCGGCGACGTCGAGCGGAGTGGCGGTCTCGTGGTGGGCCATCGTGTTAGGGCAGTCTAACGAAGCGGGGGTGCCCGGCCTATCGCCTCGGCGCCCGCGGCGGCCGCCTACCCTTCGGCCGATGATCGGGCCGCTCGCCGTCCACCGCTGGGCCGACCTCGACCGGGCCGGCCGCGCCGCCCTGCTCGAGCGCGGACTCGGCGACGTCTTCGACCCGGCCTTAGCCGCCTCGATCGCCGAGCTCGTCGCCGACGTGCGCGCCCGGGGCGACGCCGCCGTCTGCGACGCCCTCGCGCGCTTCGACGGCTGCCGCGTGGAGCCCGCGGAGCTGCGCATCGCGCCGGCCGAGTTCGAGCGCGCCCGCGCCGAGGTGCCGGCCGCGGTGCAGGACGCGATCCGGGCCGCGATCGACCACTCGCGCCGCTTCAACGAGCAGGCCCTCGGCCGCGAGGGCGACTGGCGCGTCGAGCTCGATCCGGGCCTCGAGGTCGGCGAGAAGCGCACCGCGATCGCCAGCGCCGGGCTGTTCGTGCCGAGCGGCAAGGGCTCGTTCCCGAGCGTGCTCGTCCAGATCGGCACCCCGGCCGTGGTCGCGGGCGTGCCGGAGATCGCCGTGGTCGTGCCGCCCATGCCGGGCACGGGCGGCGCGGTCGACCCCGCGGTCCTCGTCGTCGCCGACGAGCTCGGCATCCGCGACGTGTTCCGGGCCAACGGCCCCGCGGGCGTCGCCGCGCTGGCCTTCGGCACCGAGTCGATCCCGGCCTGCCGCAAGGTGCTCGGCCCGGGCAGCCCGCCCGTCGCCTCCGCCCAGCTCGAGATCCAGCGCCACGGCGTCGTCGGCATGCAGATCCTCGCCGCCTCCGAGAGCCTGGTGATCGCGGACGCCACGGCCGACCCCGGCCTCCTCGCCGCCGACCTCCTCAACGAGGCCGAGCACGGCGCCGACTCCGCGAGCGTGCTCGTGACCTGGGACGAGCAGGTCGTCGAGCGGGTCCAGCCCGAGCTCGAGACGCGCCTCGCCGCCCTGCCTGAGCCCCGTCGCGGGTACGCCGCGAGCGCGATCGGGACGGTCGGCGGCGCGATCCTCGTGCGCGACCGCGACGAGGCGATCGCGGTGGCCAACCTCTACGCCCCCGAGCACATGCAGATCGCGACGGCCGACGACGAGGCCGTCCTCGCCGGGATCGAGCACGCCGGAGAGGTCCTGCTCGGACAGCACACGCCGTTCAGCGCCGCCAACTACCTGATCGGCATCCCCGCCACCCTGCCGACGTCCGGCTACGCGCGCGTCACGAGCGGCGTGACGGCGCTGGCGTTCACGAAGACGATCTCGATCGCGCGGGCCGACGCGGCGGCCCTCGCGGCGCTCGCGCCCGACATCCTCGCCCTTGCCGACCACGAGGATTTCCCCGCCCACGCGGCCGTCATCCGCGAGCGGCTCGACCGCGACCGCTAGGGCAGGATCACCAGCGGCGTGCCGTCGGCCCGCGCGAGGCCGTCGAAGTCGCGCCGGTCGAGCGTGAAGATCGTGTTCGCCCCGATCCGCTCGGCCAAGGCCAAGAGTGCGGCATCGGTCAGGCCGAGGCGACGGTCCGGGTAGCGCTCGAGGACGGCCAGCGCGCGTCGAAGATCATCGGCTGAGAAGCCAGCGATGTCATACGCCCCGCCTCCGATCTCGCGGAGGGCCCCGTCCGCCGCCCGCTCGCCGAACCGCCGGCGCACGAGATGGTCCACCTCGGCCAGCACCAGCGGTGAGACCGCGAGGGGGCCCCGCTCGGCCTCGATCAGCATCTGGACGTCGAGATGCCGCTCCGAGCCCCGGTCGAAGTAGGCGAGCAGCGCGCTCGTGTCCACGACGGCGGTCACTCGCCGAACCCGGTCTCCGCCAGCAGTCGCTCGTCGCCGCCGGCCCATGCGGGATCGCCGGAATCGAACAGGCCCCCGCGAGGCCGCGGACGGCCGAGCGCCGCACCGAGAGCCTCGCGGATCACCTGGGCCTCGGTCACGCCGCGGCGTCCGGCCTCGTCCGCCAGCCGGGCCTTGAGTTCATCGGGCAGGTAGATGGTCGTGCGGTGCATGCCATACATTGTGCCATACGCAAGATCGACGGCCACGACTCGATCGTGGCCCATCCTCGACTGTCGGTCGGCGACGAATCCGCTCCGTACCCGCACGTACGCCGTCCCGGTCACGACCTCCACGCGCGGATCCGACACACGATCAGCCCGACCTGCGCAGGAACCGCGCCGAATCGGCCGTAGAGTGAGTCCATGCACGTGGTCCGCCCCGCGGCGGTGCTCGTCGTAGCCGCGTTCATGGCGCTCGGCCTCGCCGCTCCCGCCTCCGCGCAGGAGATCTGCGCCAACGCCGGCCTCAGCACGGCCGGCACCGCCACCCTGGCGTCGTTCCCGACCGGCTCCGGCACCGCCGCGAGCCTGGACGTGGCGGGCGCGCAGCTGCGCCAGCCCGCGATCCGCGCGGACAGCGCGCCCGCGTACGTGCCCGACGCGGCCGGCGCTCGCCTGCTCGTGGTCGCCGCGGGGCCGCTGACGCAAAACGCGACGATCCCGCTGCCCGCCGGCTCCGGGCCGACGAAGGTCGTCCTGTCGCCGACCCGGGCCCGCGCCTACGTCCTCAACGCCGCCAACCGGACCATCTCGATCGTCGACACGGCGGAGCGCCGAGTCGTCGGCACGAGCGGCGAGCTCGACGGCACATCGCCACTGGTCGACATCGCGCTGTCGCCGGATGGCGCCACCCTCTACGCGCTCACGGCGGCGCCGGTACCCGTGCGGCTGCACCTGATCGACGCGAGCGCCGACGCCACCACCCCGGCACCGCCGGTGACCCTCAACGCGCTCGCGGCGGCGCACGCGCTCGCGGTGACGGCGAGCCGCGTCGTCGTCGCGATCACCACCGCGGGCGGCGACGACACGCTCCTCACCCGCGACCGAGCCGGCGCCCCGATAGCGGCCGGAACCACCGACCTCGGCGCGACGCCCACCGCCCTCGCGGTCTCCGCCGATGGGGTGACCGCCTATGTCGCGACGGCCGCGCCGGCGCTGATCCCGGTGCCGATCGCCACGCTGGTCCCCGGCACCGCCGCCACGCCCGCCGGGCAGGTCGGCGCGATCGCCATCGGCCCATCCGGCGCGGTCTACGCCGCCGAGACCTCGGCGATCGGGATCTACTCCGCCGCGGGCGCGCGCACGGGCGCGGTGAGCGGGGCCGCGGGTACCGCCGTCGCGATCTGCCCCTCCACGGCCGTCATCCCGGGCGCGCCGGGCGCGGTCGCCGGCACCCGCGGCGATCGCTCCGTGAACGTGACCTGGACCCCGCCGGCGAGCGACGGCGGCAGCCCGGTCGCCTCGTACCTGGTCACGGCCGCCCCCGGCGGGGCCACCTGCACCGCGACCGGCGCCACCACCTGCACCGTCGAGGGGCTCGCCAACGGCACCCGCTACACCTTCACGGTGCAGGCGCGGAACGCCGTCGGCCTCGGCCCCGCGAGCGCGAGGTCGAAGCCGGTCACGCCGCGTCGCGACACGTCGGCCCGGCAGCTCGCCGCGACGCCGGTCACCTGGCGCACGACCCGGAGGCTGGTGACCTTCGCCGTCACGGTCTCCGCCGACCAGGCCGGCGTGCTCGCCATGGCCGTCGTGCACCGGAAGCGCGTCTACTGCAGCAATGGCCGGCGCGTGACTGCGCCCGGCACGTACCGGATCCAGTGCCGGATGCGGGGCAGGGGGCGGACGCTCGTGCGCGCGCGGCGCACGACGTTCACCGTACGCGTGGTGCTGACGCCAACCCTCGGCACCCTCTCCCGGAGCGTGCAGGAGGCCGTCGTGGCCCGCCGCCGCTGAACCCTCAACGGTTCGCGAGCGTCCCGATCGCGAACTGGAGGAGGTACGCCGCGGTCAGGACGGCGCTGCCGTCGACGTCGCGCTCCGGGACGAACTCGATCAGGTCGAAGGATGCGATCCGGCCGCGCTCCGCGACCCCGGCGATCAGGTCCGTGACCTGCGTGTAGTCGAGGCCGCCGGGCGACGGGGCGATGACGGCGGGCATCAGGCTCGCGTCGAACGCGTCCATGTCGATCGTGATCGCCACGTTCGCGCCCGCCGGGATGCGGTCGAGCACCGGCTCGACGCCGTGGTGGTGGACCTCCCGCGCGGTCACGATCTCGGCGCCCCACTCGCGCGCGAACTCGACCTCGGGCGCCCGGGCGCTGCCGAATGCGCGCATCCCGACCTGGACGATGCGCTCGACGTGGGGCATCTCGGAGGCGCGTCGCATCGTGGACGAGTAGCCGAGCGGCTCGCCGCGGCGCTCCTGCCGCCAGTCGATGTGCGCGTCGATCTGCAGGATCGTGATCGGCCCGGCCTCCGCGAGGCCGGCCAGGAACGGGATCGGCACCGAGTCGTCGCCCCCGACCATCATCGGCACCGCACCGGCGGCGACGATCGAACGCGTCGTCGCCTCGATCAGCGTGCGGTTGCCGGGACCGTCCAGCGCGGCGGTCGGCAGGTCCCCGAGGTCGCCGAGCCGGAACCCGCTCGTGCCCATGATCGGACCGCCGACGTCGTACGACCAGTGCTCGACCCAGTCCGCGTCACCGGCGAGGGCCTCGCGCAGGGCCTGCATCGAACCGGCGTGCGGGGCGTTGTCGATGCCGGGGTAGGGCGTGCCGTGCGGCGCCCCGAACAGCACGGCATCGGCCGGCTCGTCGCCGATCGCCGCCAGCGGGAACGCGCCCATGAAGCAGCGGGTCCCCATGGCCACGCAGCCTACCCCGACCGACGCGCCCCCGCTAGAGCGGGATGCGGCGCATCACGTGCTCCGTCAGCGCCGTGCGGATGCGCTCGTCGGGAATGCGCTCCAGCGCCTCCTCGAGGAAGCCCTCGACGATCACCCGGTTCGCCTCGGTCTCGGGCACGCCGCGGCTCATCAGGTAGAAGCGCAGCATCGGATCGACCGGCCCCGCCGTCGCGCCGTGCGTGCAGCGGACGTCGTTCGTGTCGATCTCGAGCCCCGGGATCGAGTCGGCACGCGCCTTCGAGGTCAGCAGCAGGTTGCGGTTCTCCTGGTAGGAGTCCGTGCCCTGCGCGCCCTCGGCGACGCGGATCACGCCGCGCCAGACGGAGCGGGCCTCGTCGAGCAGGACGCCCTTGAAGGCCAGGTCCGAGACCGCGTTCGGGGCGTCATGCTCCTGCGTCGTGTCGAGGTCGAGGTGGCGCTTGTGGTCGACGGCGTAGACGCCGCTCAGGCGCCCGGTCGCGCCCTCGCCCGTGAGCCGCGTCTCCATGCGGGTCTTGCCGGTGCGGGCACCCGTCGAGCAGGCCGCCCACTCGAGCGTGCCGTCCTTGGCGACCTCCGCGCGGTGCGCCGCGAAGTGCAGCGCCTCGTCGTGGCGGTTCTGGAGGACCACGTAGGTCAGGTGGCCGGCCTCGCCGACGACGACCTCGGCGACGCCGTTGGCGTAGCCGGGGACGCCCGTCAGGTGCTCCTCGACCAGCGTCGCCTCGGCGCCGGCCTCGACCACGATCAGCGCACGCCACTCCTGCGCCGCCCCGGGGGTCGCGATCTCGTAGGCGACGTGGAACGGGTCGGCGACCCTCACGCCGGCGGGGACGTGCAGCAGCACGCCGTCCGTCCACAGCGCGCCGTTCTCGGCCGCGAACTTCTCGTCGTAGCCGACGATCGTGCCGAGCAGCGGCTCGACGAGCTCGGGGCGTTCCTCGGCGAGGCGGCGGATCGAGCCGAAGGCGACGCCCTGCGCCTTGACGGCCTCCGACAGCTCGTCGAGGACGGCGCCGCCGTCGCGGACGACGACGCGGCCGGCGTGATCGCCGTCCGCGAGGATCGCCCCGGCGGCCTCGCCGGGCGCGGCCTCGGCGGCGGGCGCGAAGGCGGCGAAGTCGATGCCGCGCAGCGAGGTGAAGCGCCAGTGCTCGTCCGTGAGGGTCGGGACGGGCAGCGCCGCGTTGGACTGGGCCGCGCTGTCGCGGCGCTCGGCGAGCCAGGCGCTCACCCGACCGAACCCTCCATCTGCAGCTGGATCAGCCGGTTCAGCTCGACGGCGTACTCGAGCGGCAGCTCCTTCGTGATCGGCTCGATGAAGCCGGCCACGATCAGGGCGGACGCCTCGGCCTCGGACAGGCCGCGGCTCATCAGGTAGTAGATCTGCTCCTCGCCCAGCTTCGACACCGTCGCCTCGTGGCCGATGTCGACCTGATCGGCGGCGATGTTGATGTACGGGTAGGTGTCGGTGCGCGACTCGGGATCGATGATGAGGGCGTCGCAGACGACCTTCGACTTCGACTCCTCCGCGTCCTTGTTGACGCGCAGGAGGCCGCGGTAGGACGAGCGCCCGCCATCCTTCGAGATCGACTTCGAGGTGATCACCGAGGTGGTGTTCGGGGCGACGTGCGTGACCTTGCCGCCGGCGTCCTGGTGCTGGCCCTCGCCGGCGAACGCGATCGAGAGGATCTCGCCGTGGGCGCGCTCGCCCTTGAGGATCACGGCGGGGTACTTCATCGTCACCTTCGAGCCGAGGTTGCCGTCGACCCACTCCATCGTCGCGTCCTGCTCGGCCACGGCGCGCTTGGTGACGAGGTTGTAGACGTTGTTCGACCAGTTCTGGATCGTCGTGTAGCGGCAGCGGCCGCCCTTCTTGACGAGGATCTCGACGACGGCCGAGTGCAGCGAGTCCGACGAGTACGTCGGCGCGGTGCAGCCCTCGACGTAGTGCACGTAGGCACCCTCGTCGACGATGATCAGCGTGCGCTCGAACTGGCCCATGTTCTGCGCGTTGATGCGGAAGTAGGCCTGCAGCGGCTGCTCGATGCGGACGCCCGGCGGCACGTAGATGAAGGAGCCGCCCGACCACACCGCCGAGTTGAGCGCGGAGAACTTGTTGTCCGCCGGTGGGATGATCGTCGCCCAGTGCTCGCGGAACAGGTCCTCGTGCTCGAGCAGCGCCTGATCGGTGTCGAGGAAGATCACGCCCTGGTCCTCGAGCTCGCTCTTGAGGCTGTGGTAGATGACCTCGGACTCGTACTGCGCGCCGACGCCGGCGAGGAACTTGCGCTCGGCCTCGGGGATGCCAAGGCGCTCGAAGGTGTTCTTGATCGTCTCCGGGACGTCATCCCAGGAGCGGGCGTTCGCCTCGGCGGGCTTCAGGTAGTAGAAGATGTCGTCGAAGTCGATCCCCGACAGGTCGGCGCCCCAGTTCGGCATCGGCTTCGACTTGAAGATCTCGTACGACTCGAGCCGGAAGTCCAGCATCCACTGCGGCTCGCCCTTGTGGGCCGAGATCTGGCGGATGATCTCCTCGTCGAGGCCCTTCGCCGTCTTGATGACGGGGTTCTCCTCGTCGCGGAAGCCCCACTTGTACTCGCCGAGGTCGACGTCGGGCGTCTCGATGCTGCTCATCAGGCGCTGACCTCCTCGGCGATCGTGGCGTACCCGGACGTCTCGAGCTCGTGGGCCAGTTCCGGCCCGCCGGAGCGCACGATCCGGCCGTCCATCAGGACGTGGATGCGGTCCGGCTTGACGTAGTCGAGGATCCGCTGGTAGTGCGTGATGATCAGCGCGCCCATGTCGTCGCCGACGAGCTGGTTGATGCCGTTCGAGACGATCCGCAGGGCGTCGATGTCCAGGCCGGAGTCGGTCTCGTCGAGGATCGCGATCGACGGCTTGAGCATCGCCATCTGCAGGATCTCGAAGCGCTTCTTCTCGCCACCGGAGAAGCCGTCGTTGAGGGACCGCGACGACATCGACTTGTCGATCTCGAGCAGCTCCATCGCCTCCTGCAGCTGCTTGCGGAACTCGGGGATCCGGATCGGGTTGTCGGCGCCATCGGGTCCGCCCTTGCGATGCGCGTTGACGGCCATCCGGATGAAGTTCGCGACGGTCACGCCCGGCACGGCGAACGGGTACTGGAAGGACAGGAAGAGCCCGGCGCGGGAGCGCTCGTCGGCCTCCATCTCGAGCAGGTCCGCGCCCATGAAGGTCACCTCGCCCGCGGTCACCTCGTAGCCCGGATGCCCCATCAGGACGTGGCTGAGCGTGGACTTGCCCGAGCCGTTGGGGCCCATGATCGCGTGGATCTCGCCGCGCGACATCTCGAGGTCGATCCCCTTCAGGATCTCCGTGTCCGTGTCGGCGATCGTGGCGTGGAGGTTGCGGATGACGAGATCGGGCATGGAGGACGCTCCTGGGCGTGCGGGCCGCGGGGCGGCGGGGTTGTCGTGCCGGGTCCTTCGCAGCGGGTCTGGGCGTGGACCACGCGGCGTTAGGGTAGTCGAATAAGGCTACCCGAACAACGCCGCAACCGCGGGGTTCCCTCCCGGTCAGCTCTCGGCGCCGGGAGCACCCTCGCCGATGTACGAGAGCAGCGCCTGGTCGGTCAGCCACTCGACCGGGGCGTGATCGTCGGTCAGCGGCTCGCCGACGGCCGTGACGACCTGGCGGTCGGCGGCGAGCGATCGGCAGTCATCGGCGAGCGGTCCCGTCTGCGCGGCCATGCGCGCCGTGGCCGGCTCGGCCGTGCCCGCGTCGCGGTAGGCCGTGACCACGGTGTTGAAGTCGTTGACGCGCGCCATCTCGACCTCCGGGAAGACGTGCGCCATCGTCTGGGCGATGCGCTCGAGGGCCTGGTCCTGGCCGGGCGGCGCGCCGACGTTGATCATCACGACCCCGCCGGGGGTGAGACGCTCGCGCACCGTCTCGAAGAACTCCTCGGTGACCAGGTGGAAGGGGATGTACGGCTGGCGATAGGCGTCGATCGCGATCGCGTCGAATGCGTCGTCCGACGCCTCGAGCCAGGGCCTGGCGTCCGCGGTGTGCACCGTCAGGTTCGCCTCGCCCATGCCGAAGAAGCGGTAGCCCGCCTCCGTCACGAGCCCGTCGATCTCGACGCCGTCGACCGCCCACGTCGGCCAGAAGCGCGCGTACTGCACCGCGGTGGTGCCCGCGGCGTTGCCGAGCACCGCGAGGCGCCCGCCCTCGGGCCGGTCGATCGCGACCGGCAGGCACAGGGGCCGATCCCAGTAGCCGCCGACGAGCCCGCTCGGCCCGACCTTGATGGAGTGCGTCGCCCAGCCCTCGTTGAGCCGCAGGACGGTGTCGCCGTCGCGCTCCTCGACGACCTGCACGAACTGGTACGGCGACTCGCCCTCCCAGAGGACGCGGTCCCCGGGGGCCGCCTTCACGCCGGACTCGGGCACGAGCAGGAGCAGGGCGATCGCGGCGGGGGCGACGAGCGCACGGCGGGACAGCAGCGGCAGGGCCGCCAGGGCCAGGAGCAGCGCGAACACGAGCAGGGTGCGGCGCGTCCCGATCCACGGCACGAGCAGGAGCACCGAGGCGAAGGTGCCGAGCAGGGAGCCGACGGTCGAGAGCGCGTACAGCCGCCCCGCGATGGTGCCCGCCTCCTCGACGGAGTGCACGGCCAGCCGCATCGCCCACGGCGCGACGGTGCCGAGCGCGGTGATCGGGATCGCGAGGGCCAGCATGACCGCGAAGAACGAGCCGATCAGGACGCCGGCCGACACCTCCGCGAAGGCATCCGTCGCCGAGCCGAGCAGGGGGCGGGTGACGAACGGCAGGATCGCGACCGCCAGGGCGGAGCCGATCACGACCAGGCCGAGGCCGAGCGGGCGCGGGTGGCGATCGGCGAGGCGGCCGCCGAGCCAGTAGCCCACGGACAGGAACAGGAGCGTCAGGCCGATGATGTTCGCCCAGACGAGCGTGGACGTGCCGAAGAACGGCGCCATCAGCCGCGCCGCGGTCAGCTCGACGCCGAGGATGCAGAAGCCCGTCATGAAGACGAGCACGTAGAGGCGGCCGATCGGCACCCCGGAACGGTAGCCGCTCGCGGGTTTCCCGCCGAAACCGCCTTAACGGAACCTGAACGAAAACCGCCGTCCGGCGTTCACACGCGCCCGATATCACTAGGGCCATGGACGACAACTGGACTCCCCCCCCCCCTCCCCGGGGCCCCTCCGGCGGTGCCTGGGGCGCCCCGCACGCGACCACCCCGCCGCCGGGCGGCGCCGCCCCCGAGCCGCCCAGGCGCGGGTCGCGGATGGTGGTGCCCGTCCTCGTGGCGGCGCTCCTCTCGGCCGGCCTCGCCGCCGGCGGCACCGCGCTCGTGATCGAGCGTGACGGCGCGCCCGGCACGACGACGACCGTGATCCAGGAGGCGTCGCCGATGGACGAGGCCTCCGTCTCGGAGGCCGTCACCGGGGGCGACGCATCCGTGGCCGCCGTCCAGGGCGCCACGATGGACATCGCCGCCCTCTACGAGAAGTACGGCGCGGGCGTGGTCCGCATCGACCACTCGCAGGGGCTCGGCTCGGGCTTCGTGATCGACAAGGATGGGCACGTCCTGACCAACGCCCACGTGGTCGCCGGGGCCCAGAGCCCGATCACCGTCTCCTTCTCGAACGACGAACGCGTCGAGGCCGAGGTGATCGGCGTCGACAACGCCACCGACGTCGCGCTGCTCAAGGTCGACCTGCCGGCGTCCGCGCTCACGGTCGTCCCGCTCGGCGACTCCGCCGCGGTCGTCGTCGGCGAGCCCGTGGTCGCGATCGGCAACCCGTTCGGCCAGGACCGCACCGTCACCAGCGGCATCGTCTCCGCGGTCGCGCGTTCCATCGAGGCCCCGAATGGCTTCAGCATCAACGGCGTCATCCAGACCGACGCCGCCATCAACCAGGGCAACTCGGGCGGCCCCCTGTTCGACATGCAGGGCCAGGTGATCGGGATCAACTCCCAGATCTACACGGGCGGCACCGGCGGCGGCAACGTCGGCCTCGGCTACGCCGTCCCGATCAACCTCGTCAAGGAGGTCGTCGCGGACCTGATGGCGACCGGCAAGGCGCAGCACGCCTGGCTCGGCGTGCAGCTGTCCGACGTCGACCCGACGCTGGCCGAGCAGGTCAAGATCGGCTCCGACTACGGCGCGATGATCGCCGGTGTCAGCGACGGCTCGCCCGCGGCGAAGGCCGGCCTGCAGGGCGCGACCGGGCAGATCACGATCGAGGGCCGCAGCTACGCGACCGGAGGCGACGTCGTCGTCGAGGCCAACGGCGAGAAGGTCGAGGAGGTCAAGGACCTCCAGGCCGCGGTCGCCGCGCTCGAGCCCGGCGACGAGCTGGACCTGGTCGTCAAGCAGGCCGACGGCTCGACGAGGACCGTCACCGTGATCCTCGGCAACCAGCCGCAGGATCCCACCGCGCTCGCCGGCTGAGCCACTCCTCCGCAGCCGGCGGACACCCAGAGGACGGGGTCGGGCCTCAGCGCCCGGCCCCGCTCTCCTCCTGTTCGGGACTCAGCGGCGGTCGGCGATCTGCGCCAGCAGGCAGATGACCGTCCCGACCACGACCCATGCGACGGCACCGGCGACGGCGGCGCCGAGGCCGACGGCGATCGTGAAGGGCTCGCCGCCGATCAGGCCCACGGTGAGGGCGATGGCGGCATGCAGGACGGCCATCGCGTAGGCGGCGACGGCGGCGCGCGGCGCCTGACCGGCGGCGCGCGCGAAGCGCTCGGGGATCGTGTCCATCGGGAACATCCTACTCGCGGGCCTCATGGAGCGGGGTACAGTCCGGTGCCGACGCGGTGAAGCCGCGGACGACCGCATGCGCGCCCTCCTCATCGTCAACCCCGTCGCCAGCCGCGTCAACGCGGCGGTCGAGCGCACCGCCCGACGCGAGCTCGAGACCGCCGCGGACGTCGAGGTTGTCCGGACGACGCGACCTCTCGGAGCGGCGGAGCTCGCCCGCCGCGGCGTCGACGAGGGCTTCGGCGCCGTCATCGTGCTCGGCGGAGACGGCACCGCGAACGAGGTGCTCAACGGCGTCGGCAGCGCCATCCCGATCGGACTCCTGCCCGGCGGCGGTACCAGCGTCATGCCGCGCAACCTCGGCCTGCCGCCGTCGATCCCGGCCGCCGCCCGACGGCTGGCAGCGGCTCTCGCGGAGGGGCGCGAGCGCAGCGTCCGCGTGGGCCGCATCAACGGTCGGCGCTTCGCGTTCAACGCCGGCGTCGGGCTCGACGCCGAGGTGGTCCGCCGTGTCGACGGCCGCGAGCGCACCGACAAGCATCGCCGCTCGGCCGACGTGGTCTACGCCCGCGAGCTCGCCAAGCTCGTGGCCCGCGGCGCGTACAGCCAGCCCCGGATCACGGTCCACGCCGACCGCCAGGTCGAGCGCGTCGCGTTCGTGGTGGCCGTCAACCTCGCCCCGTGGTCGTACATCGGGCCGCTGCCGCTCGACCTCGCCCCGACCGCGACCGCCGACGGCGGGCTCGACATCGTCGCGCCGCGACGGCTCTACCGTCGCGACGTGGCCGGCTTCGCGCAGCGCATCCTCCTCGATCAGCGCCACGCTCGCGGATCGGGTGACCCCCGCATCGCGTACTGGCACGACATCGCCCGGATCGACCTGCGCTGCGACGAGCCCTTCCCGACGCAGGTCGATGGCGACTACGTGGGCGACGTGACGGACGCCCTCATCGACGTCGATCCCGCGGGCGCGCGCTACCTGCTCTAGGCGCCCGCCGCCTACGATGCGCGCATGGACATCCTCGTCGCCCTCGGCCAGGGCGCCGGCCTCGCCGTCGCCTGCGGGCTCGCAGCCCTCCTCCCCCTCGGCGTCCTCGCCGTGGCCGTCCTGCTCGGCTGGACGCCCGGCGCGCTCGCGCTCGCAGACGGAACGCCGATCCTCGTCGGCGCGTGGGTCGCGGGCCTGATCGAGGCGGCCCTGCGTGCCGTCCTCCCGCTACCGGTGCGGATCGCGCTGAGCGCGGTCGGCGCGGCCGCGGCCTTCGAGCTCGCCGCCGGCGACCAGGTGCCGCTCGTCGGACTCATCGCGGGCGCCGCGATCGGCGCGGGCACGGCATGGACGTCGACGCGGATGGCGGACCGCGCCGTCCAGGGCGGCGGCACCCCGTGGGGCGTCGCCGCGATCCTCGGCGTCGCCGCGATCGCCGTCGCCGCGCTGGCGATCGTCCCCTTCGTCGGCTTCGCCCTCGTGCTCGTCGCCGCCTACGGCGCACTGCGGGCGCGCAAGGACGACCGCGAGCGGTACGCGGGGCTGCGCGTCCTCAAGTGAGTCCGCGCCGCCTGCTCGCCGCGGCGGCCCTCGCGCTCGCGCTGCTCGCGCTGCCGGCGACGGCGGGTGCGGCCGCGCCCGCCCTGTCGGCGACGGAGGCCGAGCGGCTCGCCCGAGACGCTCCGGGGGTGCGGGAGGCCCTGCTCGAACACCCGCTGTCGCGCTGGACGTGCGTGTTCGCCGCGGACGACGCACGCTGGACCTGCACCCTCTACGCCGCCTCGAACGGAGCCGGCGTCGCCGTCGTGAGGGTCGTGGACGATCCGCCGCGGATCTGGAGCGTGACCATCCCCCGCGCCGGTGCGCCTGCGACGCGCCTCGACCAGGGCCGCGTGATCGCGATCGCGAAGGCCGACCCGGAGGCGGCCGGATGGGTGCGCCGCTACACCGACGACGGGCAGCAGGTGCGCACCAGCGCCGCCCTC
>JBMTER010000014.1:0-16959 GCA_049433345.1 Gaiellales bacterium
CGGCGCCGGCGCCGAGGAGGTCGCGCACGTGCGGCTCGTCGGAGACGCCGCCGCCGACCGTGAGGGGCACGTCGATGCGCGTCCCGGCCCGCTCGACCTGGCCGAGGAGGTCGCGCCAGGACTCGTCGCCGGCGGTGATGTTGAGCCAGCAGATCTCGTCGGCGCCCTGCTCGGCGTAGCGCAGCGCCGCGTCGACGGGCTCGCCGCAGTCGCGCAGGTTGACGAACTCGACGCCCTTGACGACCCGGCCGCCCGACACGTCGAGGCACGGGATGATCCGTCGGCGCAGCATCAGGCGGGCTCCCACGTGAGGAAGCGGGCCAGGAGACGCCGACCGGCCTCCGAGGAGCGCTCTGGATGGAACTGCGCCCCCGCGACGCTGCCGTGGCCGGCGATGGAGGAGAAGGCCACGCCGTCGACGGTCGTGGTCGCGAGCGCGGAGGGCGCATCGGCGGGCACTGCGTAGGAGTGGGCGAAGTAGCAGACGGCCGGCAGGTCGGCGGTCAGCGGATGGTCCGCGACCGCCTCGACGTCGTTCCAGCCGAGGTGGGGCAGGCGCTCGACGCCGGTCAGGCGCCGGACTTCGCCGGGCACCAGCCCGAGACAGGCTGCACCGTCTTCCTCGGAGCGCTCGAACAGGAGCTGCAGGCCCACGCAGACGCCGAGGAGCGGCGTGCCGCGCCCCGCGGCCTTGCGCAGGGCGTCGGCGAGCCCCGTCGCCTCGAGCGCGCCCATCGCCGCGCCGGCGGCGCCCTGGCCTGCCACCATCAGCCGCTCGGCCCGCTCGACCCGCGCGGGATCGGCCGAGACCTCGACGGTGGCACCGCAGCGCTCGAGCGCTGCGGTCAGGGAGCGCACGTTGCCGCCGCCGTAGTCGACGATCAGGACCGTGGGCACTAGAGCGAGCCCTTGGTCGACGCGATCCGGCCGGCGCGGCGCGGATCGAGCGACCAGGCTTCGCGCAGCGCGCGGGCGAGCGCTTTGAAGGCCGCCTCGGCGACGTGGTGGTCGTCGTCGCCCGACGCCTCCACGTGCACGGTGGCGCGAGCGTTGACGGCGATGCAGTCGATCAGGTGCGGGATCAGGCTGGTCGGCAGCTCGCCGATCCGCTCCTCGCGGAAGGCGATGCGGACGGTGCTCGAGCCGCGGCCCGAGAAGTCCACCACGGCGCGGCCGAGGGCCTCGTCAAGCGGGGCGGAGGCGTCGCCGAAACGGGCCAGGCCCGCGCGGTCGCCGAGGGCGGCGTCGATCGCCTGCCCGAGGACGATGCCGCAGTCCTCGACCGTGTGGTGCGGGTCGATGTGGGTGTCGCCTGCGCAGGTCAGGTCGAGGTCCATCAGCGCGTGGTGGCCGAGCGCGGTCAGCATGTGGTCGAGGAAGCCGACGCCCGTCTCGACACGGGTCGTGCCGCTGCCGTCGAGGGTCGCGACGAGACGGATGTCCGTCTCCTTCGTGCGTCGCTCGATCAGGGCGCCGCGGCCGAAGGTGGCCGCGCCGAGCGCGGGGTCGTGCGGGGCGGGAGCGGGGCGGCCCAGCATCTCCGCGAGGCCGGCGAGGAGGCGGTCGTTATCGGCCGGGACGGACACGCAGGCGCGGATGCAGTCGGCGAGCAGCGGTTCGTGGCCGAATGTGCGCACCACGAGGCCCTTCGCGGCCAGTGCGGTGAACGCCTCGTCCCCCGTCCACGGGGTGCGGGCGAGGACGAAGTTGCCGGCCTCGCCGACGACCTCGAGCCCGATCTCCCGGAAGCCAGCGGACAGGCGCTCGCGCTCGGTGCGGTAGGCGGTGGCGTCGCGGCGCATGGCGTCGACGTTGCGACAGGCCAGCTCGGCGCCGAGGGCGGAGCCGGTGGAGAGGGAGCCGGGCGGGCGCAGCGCGTCGAGGGAGCCGGCGATGTCCGGATTGGCGATGGCGTAGCCGGCGCGCAGGGCGCCGAGGCCCCAGCCCTTCGAGAAGGTGCGCACGATCACGAGATTCGGGCACTCCTCCAGCAGAGGAAGGTGATCGGTGGCGCCGCCGAACTCGAGGTAGGCCTGGTCGACCGCGACGACCCCCGGGCAGCGTGCGGCAATGGCGCGGATGCGTTCGGCGGGGATGTCCTCTCCCGTCGGGTTGTTCGGGGAGCAGAGCCAGACGAGCCGGGCGCCCTCGGCGCGCTCCTCGACGGTATCGAGGTCGAGCCGCATGCCCGGGCCGGGCAGCGGGTCGACGAGGTCCACCTCGGCTCCGGTCATGCGGGCGCCGGTCGCGTGCAACTGGTAGGTGGGGCGCGGTACGACGGCGCGGTCGCCGCGGCCGAGCGCGATCCACGCGGTCAGCAGGATGGCCTCGTCGCCGCCCGCGGTCGGCACGATGTGCTCGGGCGTGAGGCCCACGTAGCCGGCGATGGCGCGCTTGAGGTCTGCGTAGTCGGCCTCGGGATAGGACGACACCGACTGCGTCGCGATGGTGCGCGCGATGCCCGGCCACCAGGAGGGGTTGAGGGGCAGCGTGTTGAGGTCGAAGCGCGCGACGTCGCCTTCCGGCACGCCCTCCTGCCAGCGGTACGGCGAGGGCTTGGCGAGCTCGGGACGGATCCAGGGGATGTCGATGTCGGTCATGGGATCAGGTGCTCGATGGGGACGACGAGGAGGCCGCTGGCGCCCGCCTCCTTGAGAGGATGCAGCAGGCGCGGCAGATCCGCGGCATCCACGACGGCGTGCACGGCGTGCATGTCCTCGCGGGCCAGCGGGAGCACGGTGGGGGCGTCGAGTCCCGGGAGCAGCGCGAGGATGCGGTCGAGCGAGCCGTCGGGCGCGTTCAGCATCAGGTAGCGCTTCGGGCGCGCCGCGAGCACCGACTCCACCGCCGTCTGCAGGACGGCGACACGCTGATCGTCGGTGACCCGGTCCGCCGCGATCAGGATCGCCTCCGACCGCAGGACGGTGTCGATGATGCGCAGGCCGTTCTGGCGCAGCGTCTCGCCTGTCGACACGAGGTCGCAGATGGCATCCGCCGCTCCGATCGTCGGGGCCAGCTCGATCGATCCGGACAGGGTCGTCAGGTCCGCCTCGACGCCATGCTCGGCGAGGAAGGCGGCCAACACGACGGGATGGGAGGTGGCGATGCGCCGCCCGGCGAGATCGACGAGCGCGGCGATCCCCGAGTCCGCGGGAGCGGCCAGAGCGAGGCGGCATCCCCCGAACCCGAGTGCGACGAGCGTCGCCAGACCGGTGCCGCCGTGCTCGGCGAGCTGGTTCGCTCCCACGACGCCGACGTCCGCCGCTCCGTCGCGCAGGAGGGTGGGGATATCGTCGGTGCGGGCGTAGAGGAGCTCCACTCCCTGCTCCTCGATGGGCACGATCAGGCGCCTGTCGTCGGCCGGCACCGGGATCCCGGCGTCGCCGAGAAGGCGACGCGTCGGCTCGGCGAGCCGACCCTTGGAGGGGACGGCGATCCGGAGCGCGCTCACCCTCGATCTCCCAGCCGGTCGAGGACGAGCCGATACCCACCCTCGCCATGGCGCAGCCACTGCGCGACGCGGGTGACGGTGGCGGTGGAGGCGCCGAGGCGCTTGGCCACCTCGGCGTAGGGCAGGCCGCTGTCGACCAGTCGGGCCACCTCGAGGCGCTGGGCCAGCGCGCCGAGTTCCGTGAACGAGCAGACGTCGCGCAGAAATGCGAGCATCTCCTCGCGATCGTCGATCGCGGCGAGCGCGACCGCGAGCTGCTCGACCGCGGGTGTGCGCCAGGTGGGCTCCGGAGACTGTGTCATCGTGTTAGCATGCTAACACAATGACGAGCCCGCGCGCAGACTTCCTGCTGTATCCCGCCATCGACCTCGTGGACGGTCGGGCCGTGCGCCTGTTGCACGGGCAGTTCGATCAGCTCTTGACCAGCGAGCAGGACGACGCGCTGGCCCGGACCGATGCGGTCTGGCAGGCGGGATCGCGCGCGCTCCACGTGATCGACCTGGATGCGGCCCGTACGGGCGAACCGTCGGACCCCAACCGATCGCTCGTCGCCACGATCGCCGCCGGCAAGCCCGCCGGGGCGATTCTGCAGGTCGGTGGTGGGCTGCGCGGCGCCGGCGCGGTCGAGCGCCTGATCGCCGACGGCGTCGATCGCGTCCTGATCGGCACCATGGCCTTCCGCGATCCGGAGCTGCTCCGGTCGCTGCTCGGGCGCCACGGCGAGCGGATCGCCGTCGCGATCGACAGCCGCGAACGATCCGTCCGCATCAGCGGTTGGACCGAGGACGCGGGCGTACCGGTGGAGCGAGCGGCGCAGGACCTCGCCGCCATGGGCGTCCGGCAGTTGCTGGTGACGGGTATCGACCGCGACGGCACCCTGGGGGGACCCGACCTCGATCTCCTGGGGGCCGTCGTGGATGCGGTGGACGGAGCCAGCGGGGTGATCGCGGCCGGGGGTGTGACGACGGCGGGGGATGTGCGGGCGGTTCGTGCCCTCGGCTGCGCCGGTGCCGTCGTCGGTCGCGCGCTCCTCGACGATCCGACCCTGCTGCGCGGGCTGCTCGATGCGGCGGAATAGCGCCGTCGGCATAAGTCTCAAGTAGTACTTCAATGCTGATTCTGGGCGTCAGGCTCAGATTCATCATGCATTGGTTGAGACTTTTTCGGCCGATCGCGATTCTCGAGATCATTTCGTAACGCTTTTAGCATTGCGTGTTTTTGGCTTAGGTATGCGAAAAATAGGGAATACTCTCATGCTGTAGTCGAGGCATTTACAGAAACGCAACCGCCTGGAACTTGCAGCTAGAGTGGGAGGCCCCGTACAGTCTCGATCCCGTTAGAGGGTTCGTCCCTCTTTCGGATACTGAGACTCCCAACCGTCAGGTAGAGAGATGACTTCGAACCACCTCATCCGCATCACCGCCCTGGTCCTCGTCGGCCTCATCGCGTTCTCCGGGGTCGCAGACGCGAAGCGCAAGAAGAAGAAGCGCAAGCCCGCCCGTGCGGTGGCGACCCTTCAGGCGGAGGGGCGCAATCTCCACCAGAGCGCGATGTCGGTGCTGCTGGCGTCCGGGAAGATGCCGGGTGAGACGGCCGCGACGCTGCGGCCTGACGATCCGCTCGACGGGCCGGCCCTGCAGGCGTTCGTGGCCGCGGTCTTCCCGAAGACGGCCAAGCGGACCCGTCAGATCCCCGCCGGCCAGACGGTGACCATGGGTGACGTCAACGCCATCTTCGTGCAGGCCGCGGGCATGGAGTCCACCGCGGCACGCGCCGAGGAGCTGATCGCCAACGCCGGCTACGTGGTGCGCCCCGGTCTCGGCACGGAGATCGTGGCCCGCCTGATGCGACTGCGGACGAACCTCGACCAGTCGGAGGACGCCAAGGAGCACGCCTGGTACGAGCAGGCCTCGCGCGGCGACGCGATCTGGTCCGCCGCGGTCGTCCTGCAGTGGGGCGGTTGGGAGAAGCAGGCGGCGAGCGAGACGGTCGAGCTCCTCGCGCAGGTCCCGCATACGAGCGGACCGCAGCACGACGCGATCCAGCGCGCGTTCGACTTCATCGGGATGCCGTACATCTGGGGCGGCACGTCCGAGCGGCCGCAGATCCTGTTCGGCGCGAACACGGCGGGCGGCTTCGACTGCTCGGGCTTCACGTGGCGGGTGCTCGCTCTCGACCCGACGGCGCCCAAGCACGCGGCGAAGCGGTTCGGTGGCCGCACCACGTTCGAGATGGCCCGCACGGCCAAGGGCGGGCAGCGCCTGCCCCGCGAGGCCGTGCAGCCCGCCGACGTCCTGCTGTTCGGTCCCGGCGGCCTCAAGGCTGCCTCCGGCGGGATCAACCACACCGGCATGGCGATCTCACCGCAGCTGTTCATCCAGTCCTCGGGCCAGGGCGTGGCGCTGGCCCGCTGGGACACGGGCTACTACCTCGACCGCTTCGCCTTCGGCAAGCGGATCCTCTGAGGCCTGGGGGCTGCGGGGTGCCGCGGGCGCCCCGCAGCCCGGCAGGCCCCGTGGCAGCGCTTGTACTTGAGGCCGGAACCACAGGGACACGGATCGTTGCGGCCGACCTTGCCGCCCCCGAAGCGGGCGTCGAGGCTCGGGAGATCGTCGACCGGCGTGGCGATGGCGCCCGGCTCGGTCGCGGCGCGGACGCGCTCGAGCTCGCGGACGTCGTCGTGGTCGAGCGACAGCACGGTCTCGACCGGATCCGGGTGCGCGACGGCGCACAGCGGATCGCCTCCGGCGAGGCCGAGGCCCTCGAGGAGCGCGACGGCCCCCTCGGCATCGAGGTCGGACGGCAGCGCCGGCACGTCGAGGCGCGAGGGCGCGACGAGCCGAAAGCGCTCCCACGCCATCAGGTCCTCGGGCGCCTGGGCTCCGGCGAGCGCGTCGAAGGCGCGCCGTCGCCGCCCTTCCGACCCGTCGAGGGCAGCGAGCACGTCCGCGAGGCGCGGCGGCAGCCACTGTCGCCAGCCGAGGTCCACGACTGCAGCCTAGCGGTCCGCGTGCGGTAGGCTGGCCCGCATGCGACGGGCCGGGTCAGGCGCAGCCGATGGGTGCTGAGCGGCCGCTCGTGCTCGCCCGCTATCGCCTCGCGGGTGGGCTCTTCGACCGCGTCGCCGAGCGCTGTGAGGTGCGCTTCACGGATGGGCCGGTGCTCGAGCGCTCCGACGCCGACGCGCTCGCTCGTGCCTGGTGTCTGTGGACCTTCGGCGAGCGGATCGACGCGGCACTGCTCGAGCAGATGCCGACCCTGCGCTGCGTGGTCAACTTCGGTGTCGGGGTGGACGGCATCGACCGCGACCTGCTCGCGGACCGGGGCATCCGCTTCATCTGGCCGATCGGGGCCAACGCGGAGGCCGTGGCCGACCACGCGATCGGCCTCGTCCTGGCGGTGCGCCACCGGATCGCGGAGAACGACCGGCTTGTCCGTGCCGGGGGCTGGGAGGCCGACGACTACCTGCCGCTGCCGAGCGCCGACGTGCACGGCGCGCGGATCGGCATCGTCGGGCTCGGGGCGATCGGCCGCGCGTTCGCGCGCCGCGCCCGCGGATTCGACGCGGAGCTCGGGTACGCCACGCCACGCCGACTCGACGGGGCCCTCGAGGCCGAGATCGGCATCCGCCACCTCGACCTCGACGACCTGCTCGGGTGGGCGGACATCGTCAGCCTGCACTGCCCGCTGACGGACGAGACGCGCGGTCTGCTCGACGCGCGGCGGATCGGCCTCCTGCGGAGCGACGCGGTCCTGGTCAACACGGCTCGCGGCGGTGTCGTCGATCAGGACGCCCTGATCGAGGCGCTCGCGGCGGGCCGGCTCGCCGGCGCCGGACTCGACGTCTTCGCCGACGAGCCGCATGTGCCCGCGGCGCTGCGCGCCCTGCCGAACGTGGTGCTGACCCCGCACGTCGCGGATGCGACGCCCGGCGCGGAGGCCGCACTGATCGCCCACTGCGCCGCCGAGCTGCTGGCACTGCTCGACGCCGGCTAGGCGCGGCCGCCGCGACGCGGCCGGAAGACCTGCTCGAGCTCGGTCGCGTCGAAGCCCGGCGCCACGGCGCCGGTGGTGGCGAAGCGGAACACGACGACGCGGAACACCGCGCCGACGATCTGGCTGACGACCAGGGTGACGAAGAGCACGCCGAGGCCGATCACCACGAGCGGGATGCCGGCGGCCGCCGTGCCGTCCGACCAGACGATCGCGCCGGGGATGATCAGGGCGAGCGCGAGCAGGATGCCGATCAGCGAGACGACGCCGATCGCGGCGTTGCCGGCCAGGGACTCGCCCCAGCGCTCGCGTACCACGCCGGCGGAGCGGCGCAGCACGTCGAACGGGCCGAGCCCCTCGAGGGCGAGGATGGGCAGGGCGAAGAAGCTCGCGATGCCCCAGGCGAGCCCGCCGAGGCCCTGCACGAGCGCGCCGCCGATACCGCCGAGCTTGTCGGCGAGGATCTGCAGCACGAGGCCGACCGTCGCGCTGACGAGGGCCCACTGGATGATCACGCCGAGCCGGGAGCGCGCCACGCGCAGGCCGTCGCCGAGCGTCGGGTCGCGGCCGTCCATCGCCTCGGCGGCGTTGTGGGCGGCGGCGACGCCGAAGAAGGTGGCGCCGATCGACCCGCCGAACAGGAGCAGCGCGAGCAGGACCCAGCCGAGCCAGTTGGCGTCGCCGATGGCGAGGAAGCCGCCGACCCCGATCGGCAGCACGACGAGCAGGGTGTAGGCGATCGCGAAGGCGCCGCTCAGCAGGGGGAAGGCGACGAGGCTCGGCTCGCCGCGGACGATCCGCCAGCTGGCGCCGGCGAAGCGGAATCCGAGGCGGATGCGGCCCATCGGCGGCACCGTACCATGGCCGTCGCGCCGCCCCGCGGACGGCGCGCGTGACGTCACGAGGGTGCCGTCCGACCCGGACGCTACCTTTGTCGTCCCCGTCGCGTGAGCGGGACCTAGGATTCGGACAGCCACCGATGGGGTGGACCAGAAGGAGCGGATGATGGAGATCGAGCGGCGGTACACCACGGAGGGCAGCGACCCGTACGCCGGGATCGCGTTCGTCGAGCGGACGTCCCGCATCGTCAATCCCGACGGCTCGGTCGCCTTCGAGGCGACGGTGATGGCGCCGGAGGCGTGGAGCCAGGTCGCCGTCGACATCCTCGCCCAGAAGTACTGCCGCAAGGCCGGCGTCGCCGCCGTGCTGCGCCCCGTCGCGGAGGCGGGGGTGCCGGAGTGGCTGCAGCGCCACGAGCCCGACGAGGAGGCGCTCGCCGCACTGCCCGAGCCGGAGCGCTACCACGGGGAGACGGACGCGCGCCAGGTCTTCGGCCGGCTCGCCGGCTGCTGGGCCTACTGGGGCTTCACGCACGGCTACTTCGACGAGGAGGGCGCTCGCGCCTTCCGCGACGAGCTGCAGGCGATGCTCGCGCTGCAGGTGGCGGCGCCGAACTCCCCGCAGTGGTTCAACACCGGCCTGCACTGGGCCTACGGGATCGCCGGTCCGGCGCAGGGCCACTGGTACTGCGACCACGAGACGGGCGAGCTGAAGCGCTCGACCAGCGCCTACGAGCGGCCCGCCCCGCACGCGTGCTTCATCCAGTCCGTCGGCGACGACCTCGTCAACGAGGGCGGCATCATGGACCTGTGGGTGCGCGAGGCGCGCGTCTTCAAGTACGGCTCCGGCACCGGCTCGAACTTCTCCGCGATCCGCGGCTCGGACGAGCGCCTGTCCGGCGGCGGCCGCTCCTCCGGCCTGATGAGCTTCCTCAAGATCGGCGACCGCGCGGCGGGCGCGATCAAGTCGGGCGGCACGACGCGCCGCGCGGCGAAGATGGTGACGCTCGACCTCGACCATCCCGACATCGAGCAGTACGTGCGCTGGAAGGTCGTCGAGGAGACGAAGGTCGCGGCGCTCGTGGCCGGCTCCAAGATGCTGAACCGGCACCTCAACGCCGTGCTCGCGGCGACGCAGGAGGGCGAGGGCGACGCGCGCTTCGTGGCGCGCGACAATCCCGCGCTCGCGCAGGCGGTCCGCGGTGCCCGCGCCGCCGGCGTGCCGGACGCCTCGATCCAGCGCACGATCGACCTCGCCAAGCAGGGGGTCAAGGAGCTGGCGATCGACGAGTACGACACCGACTGGCAGGGCGAGGCCTACCTGACCGTGTCGGGCCAGAACTCGAACAACTCCGTGCGCGTCACGAACACGTTCATGGAGGCCGTCGAGGAGGATCGCGACTGGCCGCTGTTCGAGCGCACCGAGCTGGAGCGGGCGTCGGCCCAGGGCCGCGCCCCCGAGCCGTGCAAGGTGCTGCGCGCGCGCGACCTGTGGGACCAGATCTGCGAGGCGGCGTGGCTCTGCGCCGACCCGGGCATCCAGTTCCACGACACGACGAACGAGTGGCACACCTGCCCGGCGGACGGCCAGATCATGGCCTCGAACCCGTGCGCGGAGTACGTCTTCCTCGACGACACGGCCTGCAACCTCGCGTCGCTGAACCTGATGACGTTCGACCGCGACGGCGGCTTCGACCACGAGCTGTTCCGGCACGCCTCGCGGCTGTGGACGATCGTGCTCGAGATCTCCGTCCTGATGGCCCAGTTCCCGAGCCGCGAGATCGCCGAGCGCTCCTACGTGTACCGCACGCTCGGCCTCGGCTACGCGAACCTCGGCGCGCTCTCGATGCGCCGCGGCGTCGCCTACGACTCGCCCGAGGCGTCCGCCTTCTGCGGCGCAGTCTCGGCGATCAGGCACTTCCCGGCGCTCGCCACGCGCGCCGAGCTGGCCGCCGAGCTCGGCCCGTTCGCCGGCTACGAGCGCAACAAGGAGCACATGCTGCGGGTGGTGCGCAACCACCGCCGCGCGGCCTACGCGGCCGAGGCCGCCGAGTACGAGCAGCTGACGGTGACCCCGGCCGGGATCGACGCCGCGATCTGCGAGCCCGAGCTGCTCGCGGTCGCCCGCTACGAGGCCGACCGCGCGCTCGCCCTCGGCGAGACGCACGGGTTCCGCAACGCGCAGGTCACGCTGATCGCGCCGACCGGCACGATCGGCCTCGTCATGGACTGCGACACGACCGGCATCGAGCCGGACTTCGCGCTCGTCAAGTTCAAGAAGCTGGCCGGCGGCGGCTACTTCAAGATCGTCAACGCCTCGGTCCCGCCGGCGCTCGCGCGGCTCGGCTACAGCCCCGAGCAGGTCGACGACATCGTGCGCTACTGCGTCGGGTCCGGCTCGCTCGAGGGTGCGCCGCACATCCATCCCGAGGCCCTGCGCGGCTTCGGCTTCTCCGAGGCGATGATCGAGGCCGTCGAGGCGGCGCTGCCCACGGCCTTCGACGCCCGCTTCGCGTTCACCCGCTACACCGTCGGCGACGACGCGATCGTCGACGGCCTCGGGATCGACCGCGAGGACCTCGACGCGCCCGGCTTCGACCTCCTGACCGCGCTCGGCTACTCGGAGGCCGAGATCGACGAGGCGAACACCTACATCTGCGGCACGATGACCGTCGAGGGCGCGCCGCACCTGCTCGACGAGCACCTGCCGGTCTTCGACTGCGCGAACAAGTGCGGTCGCATCGGCACCCGCGCGATCCGGGCGCTCTCGCACGTCGAGATGATGGCCGCCGCGCAGCCGTTCCTGTCGGGCGCGATCTCCAAGACGATCAACCTGCCGGCGTCCGCCTCGATCGCGGACGTCGCGGAGTGCTACCGCGTCTCCTGGAAGAAGATGGTCAAGGCCAACGCGCTCTACCGCGACGGCTCGAAGCTCTCGCAGCCGCTCTCCGGCGCGGCCGCCGAGGCGCTCGACGTCGGGGCCGAACTCGAGGCGCCGGCCGAGCTGCCGGGCGCCGAGCAGGTCGCCGAGCGGATCGTCCAGGTGATGGGCGAGCGCCGTCGGCTCCCGCACCGGCGCGCCGGCTACACCCAGAAGGCCACGCTCGCGGGCCACAAGGTGTACCTGCGGACCGGCGAGTACGAGGACGGCACCCTCGGCGAGATCTTCATCGACATGCACAAGGAGGGGGCGGCCTACCGCTCCCTGATGAACAACTTCGCCATCGCCGTCTCGCTGGGCCTCCAGCACGGCGTGCCGCTCGAGGAGTTCGTGGACGCCTTCGTGTTCACGCGCTTCGAGCCGAACGGCATGGTCGTCGGCAACGACAAGATCAAGATGGCGACGAGCGTGATCGACTACATCTTCCGCGAGGTCGCGATCTCGTACCTCGACCGCAACGACCTGTCGCACGTCGACGACCAGGATCTCCGCGGCGACGAGGTCGGCACGCCCAAGTCGGAGCGGCTCGACCGCTCCGTCAGCGCCGTCGCGACGACGCCCGTCGCGCCGGTCCCCGCCGGGGCCGGGGTGGAGGCGCAGGCCCGCCTGCAGCAGCGGCCCGCGCCGCTTCTGACCGAGCGGGACGAGGCGCGCCTGAAGGGCTACGAGGGCGACGCCTGCGGCAACTGCGGCCAGATGACCCTGGTTCGCAACGGCACCTGCCTGAAGTGCATCAGCTGCGGCGAGACGAGCGGCTGCTCCTGAGCCGGTCACGCAGTTGAGCGGTTTGCGATGGGGCGCCCGCGGGCGCCCCATCGTCGCCTACCGGTGACCATCGCGCGACCACGGGGCAGCCCGTAGGCTTCACCGTGGAAGACCGACGAGGGGGACACCATGGCCGACACCTTCAAGGCGCTGATGCTGCGCGAGACCGACGACGGCGTGAGCGCCGCGATCGAGGACGTGCCCGTGTCCGACCTCCCCGAGGGCGAGGTGCTCGTCAAGGTCGAGCACTCGACGCTCAACTACAAGGACGGCCTCGTCGTCGACGGCAACAAGGGCCGCCTCGCGCGGAACTTCCCGCACATCCCGGGCATCGACCTGGCGGGGACGGTGCTCGAGTCGTCGGACGCGCGCTACGCCGCGGGCGATCGCGTCGTGATCACGGGCTGGCACATGGGCGAGCGCTACTGGGGCGGTTTCTCCGAGCTCCAGCGGGTGCGCGCCGACTGGCTCGTGCACGTCCCCGAGGGCATCACGACGCGCCAGGCCATGGCCGTCGGCACGGCCGGCCTGACGTCGATGTTCGCGCTGATGGCGCTCGAGGCCAACGGCCTCAAGCCGGGCGGCGAGCGCCCCGTGCTCGTCACGGGCGGTGCCGGCGGCGTCGGGTCGGTGGCGATCGCGCTGCTTGCCCGCAACGGCTACGCGGTGGCCACCTCTACGGGTCGTCCCGAGCTCGGCGACTACCTGCGCAGGCTCGGAGCCACGGAGATCGTGGAGCGCGCCGAGCTGACCGAGGAGTCCTCGGCGCCGCTCGAGTCGGAGCGCTGGGCGGGCTGCATCGACGCCGTCGCCGGTCCGACCCTCTCGCGCGTCCTGCGCCAGCTCGAGCGGGGCGGCGCGGTCGCGGCCTGCGGGCTGGCGGGCGGTGCCACCTTCGAGGGACACATCATGCCGTTCCTCCTGCGCGGCGTGAACCTGCTCGGCATCGACTCGGTGACGCTGCCGTACGAGCACCGCGTCGAGGCGTGGCGTCGCGTCGCCGCCGAGCTCGACCTCGGCCTGCTCGACGAGATGACGAACGGCTGCTCGCTCGAGGAGGTGCCGGCGAAGGCCAAGGCGATCCTCAAGGGCCAGGTGCAGGGCCGGCTCGTCGTCGACATCGGCTGATCCCGTGGCCGGCCCGGCGACGCCCGACGCACTGCCGCCGGAGGCCGAACTCGTCCTGCGTCGCCAGCGTGGCGTGGTGCGCACGCTGCGGGCCGAGGGCGCGCTCCTGCCCCTCGTGCTCCTCGCCGGCGTGGTGGCGCTGATCGCGCTCGACGGCGTGGTGCCGTTCGCGCTCGGGGTCGTCCTCGCGCTGCTGCCCGTGCCGCTCGTCGGCGCGGTGCTTCTGCGGCTCGACCGCTTCGAGCCCGAGCCGACGCGGCTGATCGCGCGGACGTTCCTGTGGGGCGCCGGCGCCGCCACGGCGATCGCGCTCCTCGTCAACACGGTCGTGGGCCTGACCGCGGGGGATTTCGCGGCCGCGGTGTTCTCGGCGCCGATCGTCGAGGAGGCGGCCAAGGCGCTTGCCCTGGTGTTCGTGGTGCGCCGCCGGCCGGGGCTGCTCGACGGCGTCCACGACGGGATCGTCTACGCGGCGTGGGTCGGACTCGGCTTCGCCACGGTCGAGAACGTCCTCTACTACGCGGAGGCGCTGGCCTCGGGCGGCACGGAGGCGCTCGCCGGCACCGCGGTCCTGCGCGGGCTCGTGACCCCGCTCTGCCATCCCATCTTCACCGCGATGACCGGGATCGGCCTCGGCTACATGGTGGCGCGCGGCCGCGGGCGCGCCGGCCTCGCCGTCGGCCTGCTCGCGGGCCTCGCGCTCGCCATCGCGCTGCACGCGCTCTGGAACCTCAGCGCGTCGACCGGCGCCGCGCCGTACGCCTACCTGCTCGGCTACCTGCCCCTCAGCGCGCTCGGGCTTGCGCTGCTCGTCGGCGGTGCGCGGCGCGAGCGCCGGATCCTGCGCCGCGGCCTCGCGCCCGAGGTCGAGCGGGGCACCTTGAGCCCGGCCGAGTTCGACCTCCTCTGCGCCGGCGGACGGGCGCGGGCCCGGCTGCGGCGGCGCGCGCGCCGTGCCGCACCGGGCGCGCGACAGCTGGTCTACCGCTACGAGGCGTCCGCCTACGAGCTCGCGCACGCGAACGCCGTCGGCGCGCGACCGGGACGGTCGGACCCCGCGGCCTCGGCGGCGGCCCTGCGGGCCTCCGTGGTGCAGGTGCGCACGGCGCTCGCCACGCAGGCGCCGGGCGTGCTTCCGGCCTGACCCGGCGCCGGTATGGTGCCGTCATGCGGGTGGTCATCATCGGCGGCGGCGTCGTGGGTCTGGCCTGCGCGTGGTCGCTCGCCCGCAAGGGCGCCGACGTCGTCGTGCTCGAACAGGGCGAGGTCGGCGCGGGCGCCTCGCAGGGCAACACGGGCTGGGTGTCGCCGACGATCTCGACGCCGCTCGCCTCGCCCGGCACGCTGGCGATGGGCCTCAAGAGCGCCCTCGACCCGAACGGCGCGCTGGTGATCCGGCCCGAGCTCGACACGCGCTGGCTGCGCTGGCTGTGGTCGTTTCGGGCCGCGGCCTCGCGCGAGCGCTTCCTGCGCGGCGTCGAGGCGCTGCACAACCTCAATCGGCGCACCTTCGAGGTGCTCGACGCCTACGCAGCGGACGGCGTGCCGTTCGAGATGCACGGCGGCGGCATCCTCGTCCTCGGCAAGACGGAGAAGGGCATCAGCTGGTTCGCGCCCGTCTTCGAGGATCTCCGCAAGGTCGGCTTCGAGGGCGGGATCGAGGAGCTCACGCTCGACGAGGCGCGCGCGATCGAGCCGGCCCTGTCGGACGAGATCGGGTACGTGATCCGCACGACCGTCGACCGCTACGTGCAGCCGCAGAGCCTGATGCGCGGCCTCGCCGAACGCCTGCGCGCTCAGGGGCAGCAGGTGCGCGAGCGGATCGCGGTGCGCGGACTGCGCTCGACGCCACCGGGCTGGGAGGTCGCCACCGACTCCGGACCGGTGGCGGCTGACCGCGTCGTCGTGGCGACGGGCGCGCAGAGCCCGGCGCTGCTGCGTCCGCTCGGCCTCGACGTGCCGATCGTGCCCGCCAAGGGCTACTCGATCACGCTGCGCGGCGAGGGCACGCGTCCGTCGCAGGCCCTCTACATGACCGAGGCCAAGATCGGCGTCTCCGGGTTCGACGAGGGAGTGCGCATCGCCGGCGTCTTCCAGCTGCCGGGGAGGGACCTGACGGTCGACGACCGGCGCCTGCGCCACGTCGTCGAGCAGGCCTGCTCGTACCTGCGCGACTGGCATCCGGCGGAGACGGAGGCGAGCGTGGAGGGGTGGGCCGGCTGGCGGCCCGCCACGCCGGACTCGCTGCCCCTGCTCGGGCCCGTGCCCGGCCATGACGGCCTGTTCCTCGCCACGGGCCACGGCATGCTCGGCGTCACGCTCGCGCCCTCCACGGGCGAGCTGCTCGCCGAGATGATCGTCGACGGGGCGCGGCCGGCGTGGGTCGAGCCGATGCGTCCCGACCGCCGCTTCTGACGCCCGTCGGCGCTCGCACTAGGATCACGGCCATGCATCCGCATCTGCACGTGTGCGCGCACCCGCTGGTCCAGCACAAGATCGCGCTGTTGCGCGCCGCCGACACCTCGACGCGCGACTTCCGGGCGCTGTCGAGTGAGATCGCGGGCGTCCTCGCCTACGAGGCGACGCGCGACCTGCAGCTCGAGGACGTCGAGGTGACGACGCCGATCAAGGCCACGGTCGGTCGCCGCGTGACGGGCAAGAAGGTCGGGGTGGTGCCGATCCTCCGCGCCGGTGTCGGCATGCTCGACGGCGTCCTGGCGATGATCCCCGTGGCCCGGGTCGGCTTCCTCGGCGTCTACCGCGACGAGGAGACGCTGCAGCCCGTCTCCTACTACGAGAAGCTGCCCAAGGACCTCGGCGAGCGCACGATGCTGATCCTCGACCCGATGCTGGCGACTGGCGGTTCCGCCTCGTTCGCTGCCGGCGTCTGCAAGGAGCGCGGAGCGCGCTCCGTGAAGCTGCTGTCGATCATCGCGGCGCCGGAGGGCGTCGAGCGGATGCACGTCGACCACCCGGACGTCGAGGTGCACGTGGCGGCGCTCGACGAGTGCCTGAACGAGCAGGGCTACATCGTCCCGGGTCTCGGCGATGCGGGCGATCGCCTGTGGGGTACGCGCTGACCTCCTAACGGCGCGCGGGCCAGGCCAGCCGCACGACGACGGCGAGCAGGAAGGCCGGCAGGGTGGCACCGAGCGCGCCGTCGAGGAGCGGCTCGACGTGGTCGGCGATGCCGAGGATGCGCGTCGGGCTGAGCCACTGATAGAGCAGGAAGCCGGCGATCCAGGCCACGAGGGTTGCGCGCGGCGCGGGCGGGCGGATGCGATCCGCGTAGACGGCGCCGAACAGCGGCACGAACACCGAGCCGAGCAGGTACAGGAAGTCGAAGAAGCGATCGAGCGAGACGGCGAGTGCGCCGACCGTGACCAGCGCCCCGAGGACGAGCACGATCGGGGCCTGCGGCGCGCGTGGGGCGAGGTTGCGGATCGAGACGGCGGTCGAGTAGACGTTGGCGAAGCCCTTCTCGGTCTCGTCGACGACCAGGATCGCCGCGATCACGAGGCCCAGCGGCAGGGCGAGGATCAGGGCCACGCCCCCCTCGACGTCGGGGATCTCTCCGGTGCGGGCGGCCGCCAGCACGCCGACCGCCAGGGTCGCGGCGCCGGCGACACCGAAGCCGACGCCGACTCCGGCCGCGGCGCCCCGTACGGAGCGGGCGAAGCGCGTGTAGTCGGGGACGAGCGGCTGCCACGAGGCGGCGTTGGCGACGACGAGGTCGATCGCGGCCATCAGGCCGAGGCCGCCGGCGGCCGCCTGGGCGCGCGTCGACAACTCGCCGTCCAGGGCCAGGCGGACCAGCAGGTACGCGATCGCGAGCGCGGCGA
>JBMTER010000015.1:0-16793 GCA_049433345.1 Gaiellales bacterium
CCCCTCCACCGCATGCGCCCGGGACGACTCGAACGTCCGACCTCTGCCTCCGCAGGGCAGCGCTCTATCCGCTGAGCTACGGGCGCGCGGAAGCCGCAGGATAGCCCAGACGGGCGCCGCGCCGCGCGGTCAGTACGGGCGCACGGCGCCCTGGTAGTCGCCGCGGTCCGACATCGACGAGATCTTGACGACGTCGCCCGTCTGCGGGGCGTGGATGTACTGGCCGCCGCCGATGTACATGCCCATGTGGCCGAGGTCCGACCGGAAGAACACGAGGTCGCCGGGCAGCAGCTGGTCGGCGGGCACGCGTACGCCCTCGTTCCACTGGGCGCCGGTGAAGTGCGACAGGCCGACGCCGACCTGGCCGTAGGCGTACTTCGTCAGGCCGGAGCAGTCGAAGCCGCCGGGCGACTCGCCGCCCCAGACGTACGGGGTGCCGAGGAACTGCATCGCCACGGACACGGCCTGGGCGCCGATCGACCCGTCGGTCGGCGGCAGCTCGATCGCCTCGACCACGGCCGCGGCCGCCCCGCGGGCGGCGGCGCCGCCGCGCGCGAGGCCGGCGCCGCCGCCGCCGCCACCGCCCGGGTGGGCCGCGGCGAGGGCGGCGAGCGCGGCGAGCGCCTGCTGGCGGATGCGCTCCTGGCGCGCCTGCTCCTCGGCGATCAGCTGGGCGATCTCGTCCTCGAGCCCGGCGGCGAGCGACTGCTGCTCCGCGATGCCCTGCTCGATCGCGGCGCGCTCCGCCTCGCGCTGGGCGCGCAGCTCCTTGGCGCGGGCCTCCTGGCGATCGAGTTTGCGCTGGCGCTCGTTGAGCGAGCGACGATCAGCCTGCAGGCCCTCGACGAGATCGCCGGCCTGGGTCTGGGTGCGGGTGAAGAGCTCGGAGACGGCGAGCACCTCGCTGAGCGACTCCTGCCCGAGCAGCGACGTGAGGAGGTCGGGCTCGCCGACGCGGTAGGACTGCTCGAGCTTGCGGTGCAGCTCGCCCTGGGTGGTGCGCAGGTTGTCCTTCGTGACGCGGATCATCCTGCGGTTGAAGGCGATGTCCTCCTCGACCTGATCGAGTTCGAGGACGGCCTGGTTGTAGCGCTCGATCGCCGGCGTCAGCTCCTCGCCGAGGCGCGCCATCTCGACGCGCGCGGCCTCGGCCTGTGCGCGCTTCGACGAGATGTCCGCGCGCTGCGCGGACGCCGGCCCCGGCAGGGCCGCGACGAGGGCCAGCGCGAGCGCCGCAAGGGCGACGGGCAGGGCATGGCGAAGCGACAGGCGGGGCATCAAGGGTGGGTACGCGGCCCGGCGACGCACTCCTGCGTCGGTTTCTGCCGGAGTCGGGCGGCGGGATGCGTGCTGGTCGTATTCGGACTGCCTCGCACCCTATCACCGGTTCGGCCGCAGGGCACATCACGGTACGGCAACGGCCCGGCGGGTACCCTGCGACCATGGACGACGGCCTCGACGCCCAGTGGCTGGCCTGGCTCGGCGCGGCGGCGGGGGTGCTGGCCGTGGCGGTCCTGTCCGTCGGCAACGTGCTCCTGCGTGGCCCGCGCGGCTCGGACCTGCCGATCTGGGGCGGCATCCTGCGCGTCGTGGGGCTCGTGCTGGCCGTGCTCGCGATCGGACTCCTGGGCGCCTGGCTGACCGTACGCTGAACCCGCGCGCCCGGCGAGGACGCGCTGGTATCGTGCGCTCCCGCGGCGAGGTAGCTCAGTTGGTAGAGCACGCGACTGAAAATCGCGGTGTCCCCGGTTCGAGCCCGGGCCTCGCCACTTCGCCGGTTTCGGCGTCGCGCCGTCGGGGACCTTCCGCTACCGCGCGGTGATCCGGACGGGGAACTCCTTCAGCCCGTTCGTGAAGTTCGAGACGAGGCGCCGCTCGGGGCCGGTCTGCTCGATCGACTTGAGGCGCGGGAAGAGCTGCTCGTAGAGGACCTGGATCTCGAGCCGCGCGAGGTGCGTCCCCAGGCAGTAGTGCGGGCCCCCGCGGCCGAAGGCGAGGTGCTCGTCCTTCTTGCGGGTGAAGTCGAGGACGTGCGGGTTCGGGAAGGCGTTGGGATCGCGGTTGGCCGCCGCGAACCAGACGACGACGCGCTCGCCCTCCTTGATCTCGACGCCATGCAACTCGGTGTCGGCCGTGGCCGTGCGCCGGAAGTGCCAGACGGGCGAGGCGATCCGCACGAGCTCGTCGACGGACTGCGGCGTGACCGCGCCCGGCGCGCTGAACTCGGCCATCGCACGGTCGTCGCGCAGGAGCGCGAGCAGCCCGAGCGCCATCGACTGCCGCGTCGTCTCGTTGCCGGCGACGACGAACAGCGCGAAGTTGTTGTCGAGGTCGCGATCGCCGAGCGGGCAGCCGCCGATCTCCATGGTGGCGAGGACCGACAGCACGTCGTCCTCCGGCTTCGCGCGGCGCTTGTCGATCGTCTCGCGGCCCATCGCGCACAGCTCGGCGGCGGCCTCGCTGCCGAACGGCAGGTACTTGTAGGCCTCGGCCTCGGGCGAGCCCACCACGAACCTCGCGATCTCCGGGTCGGAGTCGATGATCATGCGGTCGCCGAGCTCGATGAAGCGGTCCCACTGGCTCTCCGGCAGGCCGAGCAGGGTGCCGAGCACGCGGATCGGGATCAGCGCCGCGACGTCGTGGACCCAGCAGATGTCCTGCTTCTCGAAGGCCTCGTCGAGGACGCCGTCGACGATGCCGCGCAGCTGCTCCGTGTAGCGGGCGATCGACTTCGGGGTGAAGTCGCGGGCGAACGGCCGCCGCCACTCGCTGTGCAGCGGGGGGTCGGTCTCCATGAAGTTGCGTCGCGCCTCGAGGACGTCGGGCTCCACCTGGCCGATGCGCGCGGAGCCGCCGACCTGCGACGAGAACAGCGTCGCGTTCTTGAGCACGTGGAGGACGTCGTCGTACGTGGTGACGCACCAGAAGCCGTCGCCGTCGGGCTCGGGGTGGCGATACACGGGCGCGTGCTCCTGCAGCCAGGCGAACACGTCCCACGGCTCGCGCTCGGCGAACAACTGGTGGTCGAGCAGGTCGAACTCCGGCGCCTCGATCGCGGCCATCATGTGCCTCCCGGGGGAACGGCTCCAGCCTACAGGATTGGATCCAAACTGCAACGAGCTGGCCTCGGCAGTTTTGCCGACCTGTTCGTCCGCTTTCTCCCGTAGACTCGCCCGGACGCGATGCCGAAGCTGCGCGATGAGACCTACGCCGCCCGCCGGGCGCACATCCTCGACGCGGCGCGTACCTGCTTCGCCCGCAGGGGGTTCCACGCCGCCTCGATGCACGACCTGCAGGCCGAGGCCGGCGTCTCCGCCGGTGCGATCTACGTCTACTTCCGGAGCAAGGACGACATCGTCACGGCGATCGCCGAGGAGCACCTAGACCGGCTGGACCACGCCCTCGAGCAGGCCCTCTCCGGGCGGGACGGGGCGTCGCTGCGCGACACCCTCATGGGGGTCCTGGCCGCCGTCGAACGCGTAGCCGAGGGACCCTCGCGCGGGATCGCCTTCGACATCTGGGGCGAGGCCGCGCGCGACGGCGAGACCGGACGGATCGCGCGCGAGCGCCTCGGCCGTTCACGCGAGCGCCTCGTCGACGCCGCCCGCCGCGCGATCACAGCCGGCGAACTGCCGGTCGCGGCCGATGCGGAGCAGACCGGTGCTGCCCTCTTCGCCGCCTGCGTGCCGGGCTACTACACGCAGCGGCTGGTGCTCGGGGACGGCGATCCCGCGGCCTACGCCGACGGGCTCCTCGCCGCCGTCGCCGTCGGCACCCGCTAGCGACCGGCGGTCGCCGAAATCCAGCGATTTCCGATCCGGCTTCACCGGATTTTCCCCGCGCGGTAGGCTTCCGGCATGGCCATCGCGACCCCCGCCGACCTCTCGGACATCGACCTCACCGACCTCGAGACCTTCGTGCAGCGGACGCCGCACGACTGGTTCAAGCGCCTGCGCGACGACGCCCCCTGCTTCTGGAACGAGGAGCGCGGCGGCCGCGGCTTCTGGTCCGTCACGCGCTACGAGGACATCCTGCAGCTGCAGAAGCAGCCGCTGCTGTTCTCCGCCGGCGTCGGCGGCACCTCGCTGGACGACCTCACCCCCGAGCAGGTCGAGGCGCGCATGTCGCTGCTCGACATGGATCCGCCGCGCCATACGCGCGTCAGGGCCCTCGTCAACCGCGGCTTCACGCCGAAGGCGGTCAAGGTCTACGAGGACCGCATCCGCGGCCTGATCCGGACGATCCTGGCCGAGAACATGCCCGACCGCGAGTTCGACTTCGTCGACCGCATCTCGATCGAGCTGCCGATGCAGATCCTGTCGGAGATCATGGGCACCCCGCTCGAGGACCGGCGCACCCTCGTCAACCTCGGCGACCGCCTGCTCGGCAACACCGAGCCCGAGTTCGTCGGCGACCTCGTCAAGGACCAGAGCGACCTCTCGCAGTACGCGCACCTGCCGTTCTCGAGCCCGGCCGCGCTCGAGATGTTCGACTACGCGCTCGGCCTCGCCGATCTCAAGCGCGCCCAGCCCGGCGCGGACGTCGATCAACTCCGAGATCGACGGCGACCGCCTCTCCGAGCACGAGTTCAAGCTCTTCTTCCTGCTCCTGATCACCGCCGGCAACGAGACGACGCGGCACACGATGTCGCACGGCATCCAGGCCCTGCTCGAGAACCGCGACCAGCTCGAGCGGCTCTGCGCGGACCCCGAGCTGGCCGGCTCGGCCGCGGAGGAGATCATCCGCTGGGCCACGGCCGTCCACCACTTCCGCCGCACCGCCACCGAGGACCACAAGCTGCACGGCGAGACGATCCACGCGGGGGACAAGGTGGTGCTCTGGTTCACCTCCGCCAACCGTGACGAGCGCCACTTCGACCAGCCGATGCGCTTCGACGTGGGTCGCGCCCCGAACAAGCACATGGCCTTCGGGCTCGGCGGCCCGCACTACTGCCTCGGCTCGCACCTGGCGCGGCTCGAGATCAAGGTCTGGCTGGAGGAGCTGGTCCCGTACCTGCCCGACCTGCACCTGAACGGCCCCGTCGACCGCATGCGCTCGAACTTCTTCAACGGGATCAAGCGCATCCCGGTCCGGTACGACGGGGACCGCGTCTAGGCCGACCATCCCGCAGCGGGTACGCTGTCGGGGCACCGAACCGGGGAGGAACGGGGAATGCTGGCAGTGCGGCTGCACGAGGGCGATACGGCCCTCCACTTCGACGAGATCGACGTGCCCGTCGCGCAGGGCGACGACCAGGTGGTCGTCAAGGTCAACGCGTGCGGCGTCTGCTTCTCGGACATCCACGTCGTCGACGGCGACTTCGGCGACAAGCCCCGACCGCTCACCCTCGGGCACGAGGTGACGGGCTGGACGGAGGAGCACGGCAACGTCTTCGTCTACACCCCGTGGGGCTGCGGCGACTGCCGGTTCTGCGCCGACGGCTGCGAGATGATCTGCCCCGACAGCCACGAGGCGGGCCTGTTCGACCAGGGCGGCTACGCCGAGTACATGCTCGTCCCGCACCGGCGCTACATCTTCCCGCTCGGCGACCTCGACCCGATCGACTCCGCGCCGCTCGGCTGCGGCGGGCTGACCGCCTACCGCGCGGTCAAGCACGCGCTGCCGTTCCTCGGCAAGGGGTCGAAGGCGCTCGTGCTCGGCGCCGGCGGCCTCGGCCAGTACGCGGTCCAGTACCTGTCGATGATCAGCGACGCCGAGGTCCACGTCGGCGACCCCGACCCGGCCAAGTGCGCCACGGCGAAGACCCTCGGCGCGACGGAGGCGGCGGCCCCCGCCGACCTGACCGGCCCGTACAGCGCGGTCCTCGACTTCGTCGCCGCGCAGGCGTCACTCGAGGACGGCGTGCGCCTGGTCGACCGCCGCGGCATCCTGATCGCGATCGGCCTGCACGGCGGCCGCGTGCCGTTCGGATTCGGCGCGGTGCCGATGGAGGCGCGGCTGATGACGAGCGTGTGGGGCTCCCTCGCCGACTTCGGCGAGCTGATCGACCTCGCGCAGCGCGAGCAGATCCGCCACGTCGTCGAACGCCTGCCGCTGGCGGACGCCGCCATCGCCCACGAGCGCCTGCGTGCGGGCGACGTCAAGGGCCGCTTCGTGCTGGTGCCGTGATGATCCGCCCCGCCCTGCCGTACGGCGCGGACGCCCGCCTCGTGCCGATCACGACCGGGGTCGAGCTGAGCGTGACCGACCGCGGCACGGGCCTCCCCCTGGTCCTGATCCACGGCGTGTCGATGTCGGCCGCCTACTTCCACCCGGTGATCGACCCGCTGGTCGATGCCGGCTATCGCGTCGTCGTCCCCGACCTGCGCGGCCACGGCCGCTCGCCGGCCGTCGAGGGCGGCCACACCGTCGGGCAGTACGCGGACGACGTCCACGCCCTGCTCGACGCGCTCGCGATCGAGCGCTGCGCGCTCGTCGGCTGGTCGATGGGCAGCCTCGTCAGCTGGGAGCTGATGCACCGCCACGGCCGCGAGCGGATCGCGGCGCACGTCAACATCTCGCAGGGCCCGACCGACCTGCAGGGCCCCGACTTCCCGGACGCGCCCCTGTCGGCGGAGGCGATCCACGGCTTCATCGCCGCCTGCCAGGCCGACTACGCGGGCGCGATGGCGCACTTCGCCCCCGCGATGTTCAAGGACGAGCTCGACCCCGCCGACCTCGCCTGGTGCGCGGAGGAGTCGAGCATGGTCGGCGCGAACGCTGGCAGCGCGATCCTGCTCGACCAGACGCTCTACGACGCGCGCGCGGCGATCGCGTCGGGCAGCGTGCCGACGCTCAACCTGTGGGGGACGGACGAGAAGCTGATCCCCCGCTCGATGGGCGCCTGGTGCGAGGCCAACATCCCCGGCTCCCGGCTCGTGGTGCTCGAGGGATCGGGGCATTGCCCCCAGCTCGAGGAGCCCGACCGCGCAGTGGCCGAGATGACCGCGTTCCTGGCCGAGCACGCGGGCTAGGCCGGCGTGGGCATCACCATCCTGCTCGGCCTCGCCTGCGCGGTCGCGTGGGGCCTGCCGGACATCTCGCTGGCGCGGGCGGTGCGCACGGTGGGCATCGTGCCCACCGTGATCGGGTCGATCCTGGTCGGCCTGGTGGCCACGTCGCCCCTGGTGCTGTGGGCCGGTCCCTTCCCCGATCCGGCGCTGCGCGACGCCCTGCTCGTCCTGCTCGCGGGGGGCCTCACCCTGCTCGGCTACATGACGGCCTTCAGCGCCTTCCGCATCGGCAAGGTCAGCGTCGTCGCCCCGATCATCGCCTGCGAGGGCGCCGTCGCGGCCGTGGCGGCGATCGTCCTGTTCGGCGAGCAGCTCGAGCCCCTGATCCTGCTGCTCTTGCCCGTCGCCATCGTCGGCGTCGTGCTGGCCGCGATGAGCGGCGACGGCGAGGGCCGCGGGGGCGTCGTGCGGGCCTCGGCCGCCGCCCTCGTCTGGGGCGGCATCCTGCTGACCGCGGCGCCCGTCGCCGACGCGTTCGGGGTGCTCTGGGGCTTCCTGCTGGTGCGCCTCGTGGCCCTCGTCCTCGCCCTGCCGATCGGGCTCGCCCTCGGCACCGCCGCGAAGGGCCGCCTGGACTGGCGTAACGTCGCCATCTGGGGCGTCGGCGACAGCGTCGCGTCGCTCCTCTACGTGGCGGCCGCCGACCGCGGCCCCGTCGCGGTGGCGGGGGTCCTCGCCGCCCAGTTCGCGACCGTGGCGGCGATCGCGGGCGTGGTCCTGCTCAAGGAGCGACTCCGCGCCCGCCAGTGGGCCGGCGTCGTGCTCGTCCTCCTCGCGGTCACCGGCATCGCCGCGACGGGCGCGGCGTGACGGCTCAGCAGCAGTCGCAGTCGATGCCGTGCCAGTCCCGCATGTGGTTCTGGACGTGCGCGGGGATCGCCTCGGCCGGGTAGTACTTCCTGTAGAAGTCGAGGTCGAGGTGCTGGGCCTGGTACCAGACCGTCATCAGCATCGGGTCGATCGTGGCCGGGAAGCGGCCGTACGTGTCCCAGATGTAGTTGCACATCACCTTGACCGCGGCGATCGCCTCGTCGGACGGGCGCGGCATCACGTCGATCGGGCCGCGGTCCTTCCACGGGATCGGCCGCGAGGCGTCCGTGAAGAGGCCCTTCTTGCCCCAGCGGATGTCGACGACGGCGTCGACGGCGGCGTCCATCGACTTGTAGAAGGGCGGCATCATGCCCTCGAAGACGCCCTTCAGGCCGACCGGCACGGACTCGCCGGCGCCGAGCGGGGCGTCGTCGGGGATCTGGTGCATCGTGAAGCCGAGGTCCCCGCACGGGCCGTGGCCGCCGATCTCGTGCCAGTACTTCTCGCCGCCCATCGTCACGCGGCCCTTGCCCCCCGAGAACGGGTGGCCGCCGATGCCGATCGCCTGCGTGGCCTGCATCAGGTTCGCGACCATCAGGCCCTGCTCGGTGCCGTTGGCGTCGGTCATCTGCCAGCGCTCGAACTCCCAGAAGTCGACGGCGTGCGCCGGGTCGAGCAGGCCGCTCTTGACGAACTCGGCCAGCGGGTCGTTGCCGAGGTGCGGGTCGACGAGGTAGAAGCCGTGCGGCTTGTCGAAGTAGAGCAGCATCGCGGTGATGCTCTGCCGGGTCACGTCGGAGATCGGCATGAACAGCGTGGTGCCGTCCGAGTTCGGGATGCGGTGGTTGAACGCGAACAGGTTCGGGCGGTCCTTGGGGATCAACAGCCGCTTGTCCTGCAGCTTGGTGGCGCGGCGGTAGAGCTCGCTCGGGGCGTCGCGGTCGACGAGCTGGTTGTGCCGCTCGGGGCGCACGTCGCGCTGCGGCAGCGCGTAGACGCCGTCGTCGTTGGTCCAGAACAGCTCGACGTTGTGGTTGGCGAGCGGCGAGGGGTAGGCGCGGCCCGTGAACGAGCCGATCTTGTCGCCGGACGTGGAGTCGCCGTCCTCGTCGAGGAACGGCCACTCCTCGTTGGCGATGCCCGTGATGCCGGTGGCGGCGGCGACGAGCAGCGCCTCCTCCTCGTAGGCCAGCGGGATCGGGTCCTTCGTCGACTCGAAGGCCAGCGGGCCGGACAGGACGCCGCCGAGCGGGAAGCGCCGCGAGCGCCGCGTGAACAGGGCCTCGAAGGCCGGGAAGGCATGGGCCGCGGCGAGCGCGCCCGGATGGGCGTTCGGCCGGGGCGGCAGCTTCCGACGCCGCTTCTCGGTGTGCTTCGCCTGCTTGAACTTGGGTGCGGCCTCGACCGCGGTGGTCACCGCCGCCTTGCCCCTGGCGGCGGGCGCCTTCGGCTTCGCGGCGGCCTTCGGCTTCGCAGCGGCCTTCGGCTTCGCAGTGCCCGCCGGCTTCGCGACGGACTTCTTCGGCTTCTCGACTGCGGCCATGGCGGCGGCTCCTCGGGTCAGACGGTGCGCAGGTAGCGGTCGTAGTCCCACTGGGTGACCGCGGTGACGAAGGCGTTCCACTCGCGCTCGGCGAGCACGCACAGATCGTGGCAGACATCCTCGCCGAGGATCTCGGTGATGACGGAGTCCGCCCGGAAGGCGGCGATCGACTGCTCGAGCGTCGTCGGCAGCGGCGAGCCCGACTCGTAGAGGTTGCCGCTCATCACCTCGCCCGGATCGGCCTGGGACTCGAGGCCCGCGCAGACCGCGGCCAGGAGGCCGGCGATCGCCCAGTACGGGTTCGCGTCCGAGGCGCCGGTGCGCAGCTCGACGCGGGTCGAGTTCTCCGACTCGATCAGCGAGCGGATCGCGCAGGTGCGGTTGTCGCGCGACCAGGTGGCGGTGGTCGGGGCGAACGAGCCGGCCTCGAAGCGCTTGTACGAGTTGACGGTCGGCGAGCCGGGCAGCGTGATGCCCGCGAGGTGCTGCATCATCCCGCCGATCGCCATCCGGGCGACCGGCGACTCGCCGCCGTCGACCGGGGCGAAGGCGTTCTTCCCGTCCTTCCAGAGCGACACGTGCAGGTGCATCGAGCAGCCGGACACGACGTTGAAGGGCTTGGCCATGAAGGTCGCGACGACGCCGTGGCGGCGCGCCACCTCGCGGATCCCGTACTTCATCCGGAACGCCTGGTCGGCGGCCCAGACGGGATCGCCGTGGTTGAGGTTGACCTCGCACTGGCCGGGGCCGTATTCCACGTTCGAGCCCTCGACGTCGACGAAGCCGCGCAGGCCGTCGAGCAGCTCCGAGAAGGCCGGCTCCATCTCGTTGGCCTTGATCAGCGAGTAGCAGTGGATGCCATCGGAGATCGGCTGGGCGTTCTCGTCGACGAGGTAGAACTCGATCTCGGCGCCGATCGACGCGGTGTAGCCGTGGCCCGCGAGGCGCTCGACGACGCGCTTGAGGACGCTGCGGGGCGCGTACTGCAGCAGCTCGCCGTGATGGTCCCTGACGTCGCCCTGCACCATCGCGACGCCTTCGCGCCACGGCAGGCGCTTCGCGGTCGAGACGTCCGGGATCACGAAGAAGTCGGGGTAGCCCGTCTCCCAGCCCGACACGCGGCAGCCGTCGAGGACGTCGGCCGTGTGGTCCCAGGTCAGGGTGGCGTCGGCGAAGGCGATGCCCTTCTCGAGCCGGCCGAC
This sequence comes from Gaiellales bacterium, assembly GCA_049433345.1. Lineage (GTDB taxonomy): Bacteria > Actinomycetota > Thermoleophilia > Gaiellales > F1-60-MAGs149 > F1-60-MAGs149. Next base: position 10,569 of record JBMTER010000015.1, read on the forward strand.
GAAGACGTCGGCGGGGATGCGCTTGCCGCGCGGATGCCCCTGATGGTCGGCCCAGGCGACCTCCACCTCGTGGATCTCGCCCCTCTCGATGGCCTGCAGCAGATCGAACGACTCAGCGCCCATGGTGATGCCCTCTCCTCCTCGTGTCCCGCCCCTCCCCGGGCACGGCGTGTGTGGTCAGGATAGCCGTCATCGGCCCGCCACGACCCGGACGGGCAGGGTCTTGAAGCCGTTGCCGAAGTTCGAGCGAAGCCGTGCCGTCGGCCCGTCCACGGCGAGCCGGATCCCGCGGTCGAGGACGGCCGTGAACAGCGTCTCGACCTGCATGCGCGCGAGGAACGCCCCCAGGCAGTAGTGCGGACCGCCGCCGCCGAAGACGACCTGCTGGGCGGCGTCGCGCGTCACGTCGAAGCGCTCGGGGTCCGGGAAGACCTCCTCGTCGAAGTTCGCGCTGATGTAGTACAGCATCAGCTTGTCCCCGGCCCGGATCTGCTGCCCGCGCAGCTCAAGGTCCTCCGTCGCGGTCCGCCGGAACGCGTAGATCGGGGTGGCCCAGCGCAGGATCTCCTCGACGGCGCCCCGCATCAGCGAGCGGTCGCGGTCGAGCAGGTCGAGCTGGTCGGGCTGGACGATGCACTGGTACATGCCGGTGGCGAGCGAGTTGCGGGTCGTCTCGTTGCCGGCGAAGACCAGCAGCTGGCAGAAGTTGACGAGCTCGTTGTCCGTCAGCCGGTCGCCCTCCCACTCCGCCTGGACGAGGCGCGTGATGAGGTCATCGCGGGGCTCCGCGCGGCGCGCGTCGCAGAGCGCCTGCGCGTAGTCGAACAGCTCGAGCGCGGCCGGGCTGGAGAACGGCAGGTGATGCGGCTCGAACCCGCGCGCCCGGGCCGCCGCGTACATCTCGGGCGGCGGCGCCAGATCGGGGTCGTCGACCGCGACCAGCATGTTGGCGAGTTTGGCGAGGTAGTCGGCGTCCGCCTCGGGGGCGCCGAAGACGTCGACGAAGATGCGGATCGGCATCATCTCGCAGACGTCGTGGACCCAGTCGAACGAGCCCTTCTCGACGGCGCGATCGAGCAGGCGGTCGGCCACGGCGCGGGCGTGCCCGCGGTAGTCCTCGACCATCCGCGGCGTGAACAGCGGCGAGACGATGCGCCTGAGGCGCGTGTGCTCGGGCGGATCGGTCTCGATCATGGAGCGGCGGATCGCCATCGACTCCTCGTCGATCTCCTCGTAGTAGATGAAGCGCGCGGCCGAGGAGAAGCGCTTCGGATCCTTCGAGATCGCGACGACGTCGGCGTGCTTCGTGATCGCCCAGAAGCCGGGGCCGTCCGTCTCGGGGTGCCAGTGCACCGGATCGTGCTCGCGCAGCGTGCGAAACGCGGCGTGCGGAACGCCGTCGACGTAGACGTCGGGGTCCTTCAGCTCGATGGCGGACAGATCCAGGGTGGCCACGCCCAACCTCCTCGCCCGGATCGTACCGTGCTACGGAAATCTGCGGATTCCCGGCCTGGAACCAGCGGATTTTCAGCCCCGCTGCAGGCCGGGCGGGTTTTCGTACCGATTGTCGCAAGAAGGGTTGCGCGCCCGTGTGGCGAACCGGTACCCTCATCGCAGTCCTGCAGTCGGCGCCCGCCGACCGGGGAGGGGACGAGCAACAGAGGAGGCTGGTTTGTCTACGGAATCCGGGGGCGGAGCCCCGGCGACCGACGTCATCAATCCGATGACGGGGTCGCATCATCTTGCGAAGGGGGCGTTGTCGCTCAGGCAGGTGCTGTTCTGCTGCGTGACGGGCGCCGCGCCGATTGCGGCGATGCTGTTCAACACGCCGGTCGCCGTGCTCGGCGTCGGCTACGCGGCGCCGGCGGCGTTCCTGATCGCGACGATCGTCCTGACGATCTTCTCGGTCGGCTACATCGAGATGGCGCGTCGCGTCAGCTCGGCGGGCGGCTTCTACTCGTTCGTCTCGCATGGCCTCGGGCAGGTGATCGGCCTCGGCACCGCCTACCTGATCGCGTTCTGCTACATCGCGTTCTCGGCGGCGGTCACGGGCGTCACCTCGTACTTCGCCGTGACGACGATCGAGGCGTGGCTCGGGGTCTCGATCCCGGTGTGGATCTTCCTGTTCGGCACGGTCATCGCGATGGTCCTGCTGACCTTCTTCCACATCGAGCTCTCGGCCCGGATCCTCGGCGTCGCACTCGTCTGCGAGGTCGCGGTGCTGCTGGTCTTCGGCGCCGCGGTGCTCGTCCAGGGCGGCGGCCCCGACGGCATCCCGCTGAAGCCGCTGAACCCGCTCGAGGTGTTCAACGACCAGAACCTCGCACTCGCCACCGGCGCCGCCGGCATCGGCCTGTTCGCGGCATTCTGGTCGTGGGTCGGCTTCGAGATGGCCCCGAACTACGCGGAGGAGGCCAAGGAGCCGAAGAAGGTCATGGCCCCGGCCATGTACGGCTCGGTCATCGGCCTCGGCGTCCTGTACGTGTTCATCACCTGGATGTACGTGTCCGGTGCGGGCCTCCAGGGCGCGGCCGACCTCGTCGGCCAGCAGTTCGAGGGCGCGATCGCGTCCGCGTACTACCCGCTCACCGACCAGTACTTCGGCAGCCTGCTGACGTGGGGCTTCGAGCTGTTCATCGTGACGGGCTCGTTCGCGTGCCAGACGGCGTTCTTCAACACCGCCTGCCGCTACCTGTTCTCGATGGGCCGCGAGGGCGTCCTGCCCGCCAAGCTCGGCGAGACGCATCCGAAGCACCACTCGACGCACATCGCGGGCGTCGTCGTCGGCATCATCGTCGGCACGTGGGTGCTCGGGTTCTTCCTCTACGACCAGACCACCCTCGGGGCGCTCCTGTACCTCGGGACGTGGAGCCCGCTGCTCGGCGTCTCCGGCATCCTCGCCATCCAGGCGCTGGTGTCCTTGGCGATCATCGTCTACTTCGCCCGCGCGAAGGAGATGCACTGGCTGAAGACGCTGATCGCGCCGGTCATCGGCGTCGCCTCGCAGGTCTTCGTGGTCTACCTGCTGATGAAGTACCGCGGCGACCTGTCCGGTGCGGCCGACGTGCCGTTCATCAAGTACATGTGGCTGTGGCCGCTGCTCGTGTTCGGCATCGGCGTCATCGTGGCGCTGGTGTTCCGCAGCTCGAAGCCGGACCGCTACGCCGGCATCGGCCGCTACCTGCACGAGGACATCGCCTCCTAGGCGGATCGAACGAGGGCCCCGTCCGCTTCGGCGGGCGGGGCCCTTTCTCGTTGTCCCCCCGTCCACCCCGCGCCGCAGTAGGATCCCGTCATGGCGACCACCGAGGACGACCTCGCCCGCATCGACATCGTCACCCCGGAGATCTGGGAGGAGGCGGTGCCGCACGCCGAGCTGCGCACGCTGCGCCGTGAGGATCCGGTGCACTGGCACCCCGAAGCCGCCCCGAACCACGGCTTCTGGGCGGTCACGCGCCACGCGGACGTGATCGCCGTGTCGAAGGACACGGCCACGTACTCATCCGGCGAGGGCCTGACGATGCTCGAGGAGATCGAGCCGGACTCGATCGAGAAGCGGCGCTCGCTGATCGACTCGGACGCGCCGCTGCACAACCACCTGCGGCGGATCGTCAGCCCGCTCTTCACGCCGAAGGCGATCGCCGCGCACGAGGCGTACGCGCGCGAGGTGGCCGGGCGGCTGCTCGACCGGGCCCAGGAGAAGGGCTCCTTCGACTGGGTCCTCGACGTCGCCGAGCCCCTGCCGATCACAGTGCTCCTGAGCATCCTCGGCGTGCCCGCCGCCGACGCGGACCGGATGATCGAGCTGTCGAACCAGATGATCGCGATCGACGATCCCGACTACGCGCCCGACTACGACAGCCTGCCGGCCGGCGTCGACCCGAAGGACCTGCCCTTCGGCAGCCCGGCCTCGTACCACGTCTTCGAGTACGGCCGCGCGCTCGGCGAGGAGCGCCGCACCCATCCCGAGGACGACCTCGTCTCGCGGCTGATCCACAGCGAGGTCGACGGCGAGCGCCTGACGGAGCTCGAGTACTCGAACATGTTCCAGATCCTGATCCTGGCCGGCAACGAGACGACGCGCACCACGCTCACGCACGGGATGAAGGCGTTCATCGACCATCCCGACCAGTGGGACAGGCTGCGGGCCGACCCGGCCCTGATGGACACGGCCGTCGAGGAGATCATCCGCTGGGCGACGCCCGTCCTCTACATGCGCCGCACGGCGCGCCGGGACGCCATGCTCGGCGGCAGGGAGATCCGCACGGGCGACAAGGTCGTGATGTGGTACATCAGCGCCAACTACGACGAGGACGTCTTCGACGACCCGTACGCCTTCGACATCGCCCGCGACCCGAACCCCCATCACGGCTTCGGCGGCGGCGGCCCGCACTTCTGCCTCGGCGCATGGCTCGCGCGGCTGCAGATCCGCGTCATGTTCGAGGAGTGCCTCAGGCGCGACCTGCGGCTCGAGTCGGACGGGCCCGTGCGGCGCGTGCGCTCGAACTTCGTGAACGGGGTCAAGTCGATGCCCGTTCGCATCGTCGGCTGACGCGCCCGGGCAGCGGGCCCGTCGCCGCGCGGGGCTACTCGGCGGGCTCGCCGATCGAGATCGCGCCCGTCGGGCATGCCTCGCAGAGCGTGCGGGCGAGCTCCTCCTCGACGGGGGCGGTCGGATGCGAGACGCCGTCATCGCCGAGCTCGACGGCGTGCTCGGCGAGCTCCTCGCACTTGCCGATCCCGACGCAGGTCGACGGGTCGATGACGATGTGGACCTTCATAGGGGCCTCCTCGGGCCTACGGTATCAGGACGAGCCGGCCGTCGACCTCGCCGCGACGGATCCGCGCGTGGGCCTCGCCGGCGGCGTCGAGCGGGATCCGCTCGACCTGGAAGTCGAGGTCGCCGCGCTGGGCGATCCGGATCACCTCGGCGACGTCGTCGAGGGAGCCCCACATCGACTGCGTCCACCAGGTCTCGTGCGGGACGCGCGAGAAGCCGAAGGGGACGCTGCCCTCCCACGCCCCGACCAGGACCACGAGGCCGCCCCGGCGCACGAGGTCGCGGGCGCTCGCGAGGGTCTCGTCGGCGCCCACGTAGTCGAAGACGACGTCGAAGGGCCCCTCGAGCTCGTCGGGTGCGCACGCCTCGTGCGCGCCGAGGGCCAGCGCCCGCTGGCGGGCCCCCTCCTTGAGGTCGGCGACGACGAGGTGCGCGTCCGACATGGCGCGCAGGTACTGCACGCCGTACTGGCCCAGGCCGCCGGCGCCGATCTGGAGGGCGCGCACGCCCGGAGCGAGCCGGTCGAGCGCCTTGCGCACCGCCCGATAGGGCGTCAGGGACGAGCAGCCGAAGGTGGCGGAGGCGGCGGGATCGAGGTCGCCGATCGGCAGCAGGTAGCGCGGGTGCGGCACCTGGATCCACTCGGCGTAGCCGCCGTCGTGGACGAGGCCCGCCTCCTCGACGTGGCCGCACAGCTGCTCCTCGGTGGCGGCGCAGAAGCGGCAGTCACCGCAGCCCCATGGCGGATAGACGACGCAGGGGCCGTCGGCGGTCTCGACGACCACCTCGTGGCCCATCACGAGCGGGGTCGGGAGAGCCGGCCAGCGACCCTCGGCCACGTGCACGTCCGAGTGGCAGACGCCGGCGGCGAGCACGCGGTACCAGGCGGCGTCGGGGCCGCGCAGCTCGCCGAAGGCCCGCTCCTCGACGACGAGGTCGGCGTGGAAGGCCGGCAGGACCACGCAGCGGTAGGCCTCGGGCCGGGCGCTCACGGGCGCACCGCCGGGGCCGCGCCGCCGAGGCCGGTCTGCAGGCGCGCCGTGCCGCGCACGTGCGTCTCCATCAGGGTGCGCGCCCGAGCGGGGCGGCGATCGGCGATGGCGCGCACGATCTCGCCGTGCTCGCGGTCGGCGATGGCGAGCACCTCTGCCGTCGCCGGCAGATCGCGGCTGATCCGGTACGCCTCGGCCCTGAGCTCGGCGATCCGGGAGACGAGGCGGGGCGAGCCCGACGCGTCACCGATGACGAGGTGCAGGAGCGCGTCGCGCTCCGACCAGGCCTCGAACGGCCCGAGCCCGACCATGCCGTCGACGATCGACTCGAGCAGCGCGCACTGCTCGGCCGTCGCCCGCTCGGCCGCGAGCGCGGCCGCGCCCCCCTCGAGCACCGCGCGCTCGGTCGCGAGGTCCTCGAGCTCGGCCGCCGTCGGCGCCTCCCGGGCGGCG
>JBMTER010000016.1:0-16284 GCA_049433345.1 Gaiellales bacterium
CACTCGACGGGAGCAACGCGGAGCCCGCCACGGGCTCGGCCGCGGGCGCGCGCGGCGCGCACCTCCTGCAGCGCGGTGTCGTCGGCCCCGGTCGCGTGACGATGGTGCAGGGCGTCGAGATGCTGCGCCCGAGCCGGATCGAGGTCGACCTCGCCGAGGGACAGCCACCCGTCGTCGGCGGGCAGTGCGCGGTGGTCGCGCGAGGGGAGTACCAGCTGTGACAGCACCCATCGAACCGGGCCGCAAGGTCGTGCCGATCCGCTGGCGCGACCTCGACGGCTTCAACCACGTCAACAACGCCGTCTTCCTGAGCTACCTCGAGGAGGGCCGCGACGCCTGGCTCGCCAACGCCCTCGGCCAGGGCATCACGCAGATGACCGAGTTCGTCGTGCGCCACATCGCGATCGACTTCATCAGCCAGCTGACCCAGGAGGACGGCGCCGTCGAGGTGACCGTGGAGGTCGAACGGGTCGGCACCTCGTCGATCGCGCTGCGCGAGACGGTCACCGCGCGCTCCGACGGGCGCGTCGCGGCCCGCGCGACGGGCGTCCTCGTCCACACCAACGCCGAGCACACCGAGTCGCGACCCCTGCCCGACGACCTGCGTGCCCGGCTCGAGGCGTCGCTGGTCGACTAGGCCCAGAGTCCCGTCGGCTCCCACGGCCACATCGGCGGCCGGCCGCCGGCCCAAGGCCGGCCCTCACGTGCGGGTTAGGCCGCGACGAGCGCGGCGATCACGCCCGCCAGGTACAGGAACGCGAGCACCGCGTTGACGTTGAAGAAGGCGCGGTTGACCCTGGAGAGGTCGTCCTCGCGCACGATCGCGTGCTCGTAGGCGAGGAGCAGGGCGCAGGCGAGAACGGCGACCCAGTACGGCCAGGCGAGCCCGAGCCACAGCCCGACGCCGACCATCGAGGCGACGCTGCCGACGTGCAGGATGCGGGCGACCCACAGCGCCGGCCCGATCCCCCAGTCGGCGGGGGCCGAGTGGACGCCCTCGGCGCGGTCGAAGTCCACGTCCATGGTGGCGTAGATGATGTCGAAGCCCGCGATCCAGAGGCCGACGACGCCGAGCAGGAGGAACGCGCCGAGGGGCAGGGCGTCCGCCACGGCGACCCAGGCGGCGACGGGTGCGAGGCCGATGCAGAGCCCGAGCCAGAGATGGCAGAGCGGGGTGAAGCGCTTCAGGTACGGGTAGACCACGAACGGGATCACCACGAGCGGCCACAGCCAGCGGGTCAGGGGCGCGAGGTTCCAGCAGGCGACCAGGAGCAGCGCGAGCGAGACGGCGCAGAGCGCCCAGACCTGCGCGCGGGTGACGAGTCCCGCCGGGATCTCGCGGCCGGCGGTGCGCGGGTTGCGGGCGTCGATCTCGGCGTCGATCAGCCGGTTGAGGCCCATCGCCAGGGTGCGGGCCCCCACCATCGCGACCGTGATCCAGACGAGGGCCGCCCAGGAGGGCAGGCCCATGGCGGCGAGCAGGGCGCCCGCGTAGGCGTACGGCAGCGCGAACACGGAGTGCTCGAGCCGCACGAGGTTCGCGAGCCGGCGCGGCAGGCTGGGAAGGGTGGCGGACTCCACGTCGGGATCTTCGCGCTCCGGCCGCAGGCGGCGCGGCGGTAGGATGCCCGCCGTGGCCGATGCGATCGTCGTCGAGGGGCTGGTCAAGCGCTACGGCGATCGCGATGTGGTCGACGGACTCGACCTCGTCGTGCACGAGGGCGAGGTGCTCGCCTTCCTGGGCCGAAACGGCGCGGGCAAGACCACGACGACGGAGATCCTCGAGGGCTACCGCACGCGCGACGCCGGCCGCGTCGAGGTGCTCGGCGAGGACCCGGCCGATGCGGGCACGGCGTGGCGGGCACGGCTCGGCATCGTGCTGCAGGAGTCGCAGCCCCTCGGCGCTCTGACCGTGCGCGAGACGCTGCGCCTGTACGCCGCCTACTTCCCCCAGCCGCGCCCCGTCGACGAGGTGATCGGCCTGGTCGGCCTCGAGGAGCAGGCCGACCAGCGCGCGGGGCGCCTGTCCGGCGGTCAGAAGCGCCGCCTCGACGTCGGCATCGCCCTGATCGGCCGCCCCGACCTCGTCTTCCTCGACGAGCCCACCACGGGCTTCGACCCGGACGCGCGGCGGCAGTTCTGGGACGTGATCCAGGGCCTGCGCGACCTCGGCACCACCGTCTTCCTGACCACGCACTACATGGACGAGGCGCAGGTCCTCGCCGACCGCGTCGCCGTCCTGCGCGACGGCAGGGTGGCCGCGCTCGGCACGCCCGCGGAGCTGCAGGCGCTGCGCGGCGACGTCGAGATCCGCTTCGCGCTGCCCACCGGCGTCGCCGCGTCCGAGCTGCCCGCCCTGTCGGCCCCGGCCGACCTCGCCGGCGGCCAGGTCCGCGTCGAGACGTCCGCGCCCACCCGCGACCTCGCCCTCCTCTGCGGCTGGGCCGAGGCGCGCGGCCTCGAGCTCGCCGACCTGACCGTCGAGCGGCCCACGCTCGAGGACGTGTTCCTGGCGATCGCGGGCGACCGCGCCGAGCCGCGAGGCGACGCGTGAGGATGCTCGTCGAGCAGGTGCGCGCCGACCTGATCGCCTTCGGGCGGCGCCCCGAGACGCTCTTCTTCACGGTGTTCCTGCCCGTCATCTTCCTCGTCCTGTTCGAGGCGATCTTCGGCGACGAGCAGGTCTCGACGGGCTCCGACTACGCGCTCGCCCAGTCGACCCTGCAGGTGCCCGCCTTCATGGCGATGGGCATCGTCTCGGCCTGCTTCGTGTCGCTCGCGATCACGATGGTCAACCGTCGCGAGACCGGGCTCTTCAAGCGCGTCCGCGGCACCCCCGCCCCCGCCTGGCTCCTGATCGCCGGGCAGGGCGTGACGTCGCTGATGATCGGCACCACGATGGTGGTCGTGATGCTGCTCGTCGGGCGCCTCGCCTACGGCGTCGAGGTCTCGCTCGACCGCGTGCCGTGGCTCGTCCTGTCGGTCCTCGTCGGGGCCGCCGTGTTCTCGTGCCTCGGGATGGCGCTCGCCTCGATCACGCCCTCGTCCGAGGCCGGACCGCCGCTCGCCAACCTGCTGGTGCTGCCGCTCTACTTCGTGTCGGGCGTGTTCGTGCCCGTCGCCGCCCTGCCGGACTGGCTCAGCTCGGCGGCCTCGGTGTTCCCGATCGCGCCCTTCGTCGACATGATCACGTGGCCCTACGACCCGGGCGACGCCTCGATTCCCTGGACGAGCGTGCTGCTGCTCGCCGCCTGGGGCCTCGTCGGCCTGGTCGTGGCCGCGCGCTTCTTCCGCTGGCTGCCGCGCCGCGGCTGATCACGCGACGAGAACGCCGCCGATGCGCCACGCTTGGGGCGTGCGCGACGCCGGCATCCCCTCTCGTCGCCCGCTGGGCGTGCCCGGCACGCGCGGCGCGCGCTGGTCGCTGGTCACGCCGCTCCTCCTGATCGGCGGGGCGCTGGTGCCGATGGGGATCGCCACGGCGACCGGCGAGGGCGGCAACCAGTGGCCGCTCGCCTACCACGTGGTCGCCTTCACCTGCCTGATCGGCGGCGGCCTGGCGGCGGTGGCCGGAGGGATCCTCGCCCTGCGCGGCGTCGTGCGCGGCGAGCGGTCGCTCCTGCTCGTGATCCCCGTGCTCGCCGCCGCCCTCGCGATCACCTTCGCCCTCGGCGAGGTGCTCGGACCGCACTGAGCGACCGCCGGTGGTCGGGCTACAGGTGCTCGGTCGGCTCCGCGCGCAGAAGATCCACGGCGTGCGCCAGCACCGGCTCGACGACGTCGAAGAGCTCGTCGCAGGCACGCGGGCTGCCGGGGAACGACACGACCAGCGTGCGGCCGCGCACGCCCGACACGCCGCGGCTCAGCATCCCGTGCGGCTTGGCCCGCATCGAGAAGGCCCGCATCGCCTCGTCGAGGCCGGGTGCGAGCCGGTCGAGCACCGCGCGCAGCGCCTCGGGGGTGACGTCGCGAGGGGCGAAGCCCGTGCCACCCGTGACCAGCACCAACTCGACCGCGTCGTCGGCGTCGCACCAGCCGGCCACCGCCCCCGCGATCGCGTCGGCCTCGTCGGGCACGACGGCGCGTGCCGCCGGCGCGAAGCCGGCCGCCTCGACCTTCGCGGCGAGGAGGTCGCCGGAGCCGTCCTCGCGAGCGCCGTGGAAGACGCCGTCGGAGACGGTCAGGACGGCGGCGCGCATCAGCCGCCCGCGCGCCGGAAGGCGCCGCTCTTGCCGCCGTCCTTCTCGACCAGGCGGATGCCGTCGATGACGATCTCCGGATCGGTCGACTTGAGCATGTCGTGCACGCACAGCGCTGCCGCGGCGACCGCGGTCAGGGCCTCCATCTCGACGCCCGTCTTGCCGTCGAGGGCGCACTCGGCCTCGACTCGCACGCAGCCCGCGGCGCGGTCGACGGCGAGGTCGACGCGGACGTGGTCGAGCATCAGGGGATGGCAGAGGGGCAGGAGATCGGGGGTGCGCTTGGCCGCCGCGATCCCCGCCACGCGGGCCGTGGCGAGCACGTCGCCCTTCGCCACCTGCCCGTCCTCGATCCTCGCGAGGGCGGCGTCGTGCATGCGCACCTCGCAGCGCGCGAGCGCACGCCGGCGCGTCACCGCCTTGCCGCCGACGTCGATCATGCGGACATCCGTCATACGCCGGCAGTGTAGGGGCGCTCGGAAGAGGGTATGCTTGTGACGCGTCTCCGCCCCCCTCATCCCCCCGGCGGCGCACAGCGAAAGGTGGTGGAATATGGCTTCCACTGAGACCCTCACCCCGCAAGATTGGACCGAGGTGGTTTCCCCGCCGGCGGAGATCGCCGACGGCGTCGCCGAGTTCGTACCGGACACCCAGGGCCAGCCGCTGACCACCGGCCAGCTCGCCGACCTGTCCCAGGCGATCGCCGAGCGCGAGGAGCTGTGGCGCCCGATGGTGGTCGCCGATCCCGAGCGGCGTCGCTACCGGCTCCTCTACGAGGACGACCGCGTCGACGTCTGGGTGATCATGTGGATGCCCGGCCAGGGCACCGGCTACCACGACCACGCCATCTCCGGGGTCGGCGTCTGCGGCGCCGAGGGCATGGCGATCGAGAAGCAGATGCGGCTGCCCGAGGGCCACACCGAGGTCGAGGTGCGGCCCGGCGTGCGCCGCGAGGGTCCCGCCGGCTACATCCACTCCGTCGCCCACGGCGAGGGCACCCCGGCGATCACGATCCACTCGTACTCGCCCCCTCTGATGGAGGTCGGCCAGTACCGCGTCGACGAGGAGGGCCGGCTGCGCCGCGAGACCGAGCACGGCCGCCGCGAGCTGCTCGACAACACGATCGCGGAGATCGCACCCCGGATCGTGTGAGGCCGTGCCGCGGCTGCCGGCGCGCCGGCAGCTAGCGGGCCGCCGCCGCGAGCGCCCGATCGCGGCGCGCCCGCACCACGGAGATCGCGACGCCGACGGCCATGATGCCGACCGCGATCAGGAAGATCAGGGTCCCGATCACGTTGACCTGCACGGGGACGCCGATGCGCGCCGCCCCCCAGATGTAGACCGGGAACGTGACGACGGTGCCCTTCGTGAAGTTCGTGATCACGAAGTCGTCGAGCGAGAGCGCGAACGAGAGCAGCGCGGCGGCGCCGATACCGGGAAGAATCAGCGGGAGCGTGACGCGGAGGAAGGTGCGGGTGACGTTGGCGCCGAGGTCCATCGCCGCCTCCTCGAGCTGCCGATCGAATCCCGTCAGTCGCGCCTTCACGGTGACCACCACGAAGGAGACGCAGAAGGTGACATGGGCGAGCAGGATCGTGCCGAAGCCCGTGGCCACCCCGAGATTGAGGAAGAGGGCCAGCAGCGACGCGCCCAACACGATCTCCGGCGTCGACATCGGCAGGAAGATCAGGAGGTTGGTCGCCCCGCGACCGCGAAACGCGTGCCGCACGAGCGCGAGCGCGATCAGCGTGCCGAGGACGGTCGCGATCACGCTGACCAGCAGCGCGATCTCGATGCTGACGAACAGCGCCTCGCGCAGGGCGGGGATGGCCAGCACGTCGCGCCAGTACTGCAGCGTGAAGCCCTGCCAGTTGTAGTTGTACTTGCCGGCCGGATCGTTGAAGGAGAACAGCGCGATCACGGCGATCGGGAGCAGGATGTAGCCGAACCCGATGACGGCGTAGAGCGTCAGCAGGTGGTACCCGATCCGGCGGCGCAGCCTCATCCCGTCAGCCGCTCCGTGCCCAGCGCCCGCGCGTACAGGAAGACGCCGGCGAGGATCAGCACCATCAGCATGACCGCGCCCGCCGAGGCCAGCGGGTAGTCGACGACGACCAGGAACTTCGACTGGATGACGTTGCCGATCATGTACTGCTTCGGCGTGCCGAGGAGCTGCGCGTTGACGAAGTCGCCCATCGCCGGGATGAACGTGGTCAGCGTGCCGGCGAAGACGCCGGGCAGCGAGATCGGAAGCGTGATGCGGAGGAAGGCCCGGACGGGATTGGCGTAGAGGTCGCCCCCGGCCTCCAGCAGCCGCCCGTCGAACTGCTCCAGCGCCACGTAGATCGGCAGCGCCATGAAGGGGAAGTAGTTGTACGTGATGCCGGCGACGACGGCGAACGAGGTGGCCAGCAGGCGTCCGTCCTCGGCCACCAATCCGATGTCCCGCAGCACGCCGACGATCAGGCCCTCGTCGGCGAGGATCGTCTGCCACGCGAGCGTGCGGATCAGGTAGGTGACGAAGAAGGGCGCGACGAGGAGGACCAGCAGCAGCGACTTCCACTGCCCTCCCCGCCGCGCGATGAAGTACACGAGCGGGTACGCGATGACCAGCGCCGCGATCGTGGCGATGGCGGCGTACTGGACGCTGCGCACCAGCTGCGGCCGGTACTGCACGGCCATGTCGGAGTAGTTCGACCAGCTGAAGGTCTGCTGGAAGCCCGCGTAGATGTCGCCGGACTGCAGCGACGTGGAGGCGAGGTAGTACAGCGGCACCACGAACAGGAACCCGAGCCAGACGAGGCCGGGGGCGATGAGCAGGTACGGGACCGCCCGTGGATGCCGCCGTAGGTACCCCATCAGACGTCAGGCGCCGATGACCGCCTGGAACTTCTCGTTGTACGTCTGGTCGTTGAGCGCCACCGGATCGAACTCCTGGAGCTTCGCCAGGGTCGCCTCGTCCGGGAAGATCAGCTGGTTCGTCGCCACATCCGGGTCGAGCTTCTCGGCTTCCGCCTTGGCCGCCGACACCGGCGTCACGTAGTTGATGTACACCGACAGCTGCGCCGCGATGACCGGGTCGAGCACGTAGTTGGCGAACACGCTCGACGTGTAGACGTCACCGCCCTTGAGGATGCACATGTAGTCGGTGCCGACCTGGCCGCCCTTGTCGGGGATGTTGAAGCGGAGCTTGTCGTTGTCGGCCTGCAACTGGATGATGTCGCCCGACCAGGCCATGCAGGCCCAGAGGTCGCCCTTGGCCAAGGGACCGGTGTACTCGTTGCCGGTGAACTGCCGGACCTGGCCGTCGTCGACGGCCTTCTGCAGCCGCTCGAGCTGCTCGTCGAACTGATCCGGGTCGATCTGGGTGGTGTCGTAGCCGGCGTCCTGCATGAGCAGGCCCATGGTGTCGCCCATCGAGTTGAAGAGCGTGATCTTGCCCTTCAGGGCCGGATCCGTCAGCAGCTCCTCGACCGACGTGACGCCGGAGATCTTGTCCTCGTTGTAGGCCAGGCCCGTCATGTAGGACTGCCACGGGATGCCGTAGGCGAAGCCCTCGTTCCACGGGGGTGCCGCGATCGAGACGTTGCCGAGGTTCGGCACGGACTCGAGATCGAACTGCTCGAGGTAGCCGAGGTCCTTCATGCGCGCGGCCATGTAGCCGGTCGGGATCGCCAGATCGCGCACGAACTGTCCCTGGGAGAGGGGCCCCTGCACGATGCCGAAGAACTCCTCGTTGGAGTTGATGTCCTCGATGTACTCGACGGGGACGCCCGTCTCGGCGGTGAAGCCCTCGAGCGTTGCCGACTTCTTCGTCTCATCGTCGATGTCGATGTACAGCGGCCAGTTCGAGAAGACGAGCTTCTCGCCGAGCGTGCGCTCGACCGCAGGCGCGGCCTCCTCACTCGCCGCCTCGTCGGAGGACTGGCCCTCGATGCCGCTGCTCCCGCCGCAGGCGGCGAGGATGGCGGACATGCTGGCGAGGCCTCCGGCGCCGATGGCGCCGCGCAGGAGCAGCTGTCGTCGGTTGATCTCGGTCATTCGATCTCCCCTTCCACGAGGAATGTCGCCTGCGGGTCCCAGGCGAGGGTCACCCGGGTGCCGGGCTGGGCGACGTGCGCGCCCGGCGTCGTGTTCTGGTGGAACACCTGGATCTCCCCCACGGGGGTGTCCACCACGTACTGGGTGGCCACGCCGACGTACGCGTACTCGCGCACGGTGCCGGCCACCGACGCGCCGGCGGGGGCGTCCCCGTCGGCGATGGCGATCTTCTCGGGGCGGATGCCGAGGCGCACCATCCCGGAGCGCCCCGCCGCGGACTCGGCGGCGACCGCGAGGCGCGAGCCGTCGGCGGCGACCACGGCACCCCCGTCGAGGCGTCCCGCGATCAGGTTGGAGACGCCGAGGAAGCCGGCGACGAAGGCCGTGCGCGGCCGCTCGTAGAGGTCCGTCGGGCCGCCGAGTTGCTCGATCGTGCCCTGGTTCATGACGGCGATCTGGTCGGCCATGGTCATGGCCTCCTCCTGATCGTGCGTGACGTGCACGAAGGTGATGCCGACCTCCTGCTGGATGCGCTTCAGCTCGAGCTGCATCTGGCGGCGCAGCTTCAGGTCGAGCGCGCCGAGCGGCTCGTCGAGGAGCAGCACGCGCGGGCGGTTGACGAGCGCGCGGGCGAGGGCGACGCGCTGCTGCTGGCCGCCGGAGAGCTGGCGCGGCTTGCGCTTCTCGTAGCCCTTCAGGTCGACCAGCTCGAGCGCCTCGCCGACGCGGGTCGCCCGCTCGGCCTTGGCGACGCCCTGCTCGCGCAGGCCGAAGCCGACGTTGTCCTCGATCGACAGGTGCGGGAACAGGGCATAGCTCTGGAAGACGGTGTTGACGTCGCGCTTGTAGGGCGGCAGGTCCGAGACGTCCTGGTCGCCGAGCAGCACCTTGCCGGCCGTCGGCTCCTCGAAGCCGCCGATCATGCGCAGCGTCGTCGTCTTGCCGCAGCCCGACGGGCCGAGCATGGCGAAGAACGATCCGCGCGGGATCTCCAGGGAGATGTCGTCGACGGCGATGAACTCGCCGAACGCCTTGGTCACGCCCTCGAGGCGGACGTCGATCTCGCTCATGCCATCAGCTCCGCGGCGGCCGCGTCGAGGACCGCGATCAGGCGCTCCACGTCGTCGGCGGTGGTCTCGGGGCAGATCAGGCACATGTTGTGGAACGGCGTGATCAGGATCCCGTGGTTGAGGGTGACGAGGTGCAGCCACTCCTCCACCTCGTCGTCGTGCGCGGCGTGCGACTCGCCGCCGTTCTTCGGCATCTCGGGGCAGAAGCGGAACTCGGCGCGGGCGCCGACGCCCTCGACGACCCACGGCAGGCCGTGACGCTCGATCACGCCCCGCATGCCCTCGAGCATGCGCGCGCCGAGGTCGGTCATCCGCGCGAAGGCGTCCTCCGTCAGCACGTGCTCGAGCGTGCCGCGCGCGGCGGCGAGGCTGAGCGCGTTGCCGGCGAGGGTGCCGCCGACGCCGCCCGTGTCGACGTAGTCGCCCATCGGGTCCTCGTGGATCAGGCGGTCGATCTCCGCCGACACGCCGTACGCGCCGATCGGCACGCCGCCCGCGATGCTCTTGCCGATCACCACGACGTCCGGGTCGAGGCCCCAGGCGCGCGTGCAGCCGCCGTAGCCGGCGGAGAAGGTGTGCGTCTCGTCGATCACGAGGTACGCGCCGGCCGCGCGCACGAGCCGCGTCGCCTCCGCCCAGAAGCCCGGGTCGGGCAGGACGATGCCCATGTTCGTGAGCGCGGGCTCGGCGAGCAGGCACGCGACGTCCCCGTGGGCGAGCTCGCGCTCGAGCGCGGCGAGGTCGTTGAACTCGCAGATCCGGGTCGTCTCGACGGGATCGACGGCGGGACCGACGTTGCCGGGCTTGCGCCGCGGCGCGCCATCCTCGAGCGCGAGGATCGTCTCGTCGACGGAGCCGTGGTAGCAGTAGTTGAAGACGAGCACCTTGGGCCGGCCCGTCAACTGGCGGCAGGTGCGCAGCACCCAGCGGTTCGCGTCGGTGGCGGTCAGCGAGAAGGTCCACTTCGGCACGCCGAAGCGCCGCGCGAGATCGTCCGCGACCCAGATCGCGTCTTCCGTGGGCAGCATCGTGGTGGCGCCGCCGAGCTCGCCGAGGCGCCGCTGTACGGCCGCCACCGTCGCGTCGGGCGAGTGCCCCGCCATCGCGCCGGTGTCGCCGAGGCAGAAGTCGACCAGCTCGTTGCCGTCGACGTCAGTGATGCGGTTGCCCTTGGCCCGCTCGAAGAACACGGGGTGCTGGCCGACCCAGATCTCCATCCACTGCATCGGCACGCCGCCGATCATGTGGTCGGCGGCACGGACGGCGAGCTCGCGCGAGACGGGATGGGCGGCGGCGAACGCGGCGCGCTCGCGGTCGAGCAACGCCCCCAGCCGCTCCCGGTCGATCTCCCTCCGCTCGGCCACCGCCATCGTGCATTCCTCCCTCTCTCCGCGCATCGTACCCGGGGCCGACAGGCGCTGCCGAGGCCGGACCGTTCCGGGCCTTCGGCGTCAGAACCACGGCCCGCGAACGTCACCTAGGGTGGGACCGATGCCCCGCAGCGCCCGCACCAGCCTGATCGCCCTCGCCGCCCTCCTCGCGGTGCTCGGCGCCCTGCCCGCCAGCGGATCGGCCAGCACGCTCCTGACGCGCAACCCGCAGGGCCCGATCGGCCTCAAGGTGTCGAAGGACGGCGTCGCGCTCGTGACCGTGAAGACGCAGGGGCGCCTGCACCGGATCCTCGCGTGGGGCGCCGTCGACATGTCGAGGGGACGCCTCAAACTCGACTTCTCGGGCGGTACCGGCAGAAGCGGCGAGGACTGGCGCACGCTGCGGAACGTCTGCGGCCCGTACCGCGGCGGCGCGTTCCCCGGCAGCCAGATGATCGCCGTCGCCTGCACCGCCCCCGACGGCAGCCACTGGGCGGTGCAGACGTGGCGACGCTCAGTGCGCAACTACGGCGGCCAGACGGGTCCGATCGACGTGCGGCTGTCGCACTGGACGAACCCGGTGGCCGACCTCGAGGTCCACACCGACTGGTCCCGCTACGGCCCGTCGAAGACGCACAAGTGGCCGCACCTGTTCGGCGTCTACTCGTGGCGCGGCATCCCGATCGCGGTCGGCCGGGCTACGCCCCAGGGCGTGCCCCTCGACGACAAGGGACGCAACGTCTACCTCGACTCGCTCAATCCGGACTACGGCTTCCCGGCGGGCAGCCGCACCTGGCGACGCGTCAACGCGTTCCTGGCGAACCGCCCCCACGGGCAGTTCTGCTTCGAGATCGGCCCGAAGCGCCAGTCCCCGACGGCGCTCGGTCGCACCAAGCCCGGGATCTCGACGGCGAACCGCTACCGCCTGACCACCCCGGGCCCCGGCGTGACGCCCGATATCCGCGTCGTCTTCGCCGGCCCCCCATCCCCGTACGACCCGTACTGGCAGCTCGAGATGAACGAGATCCAGCGACAGCTGGTCGGCGACCCGAACGCCAACTGCGGCAGCCCCAAGCCGCCGACGTTCTAGGCGCCGACTGGTCGGAACCGGCCGCGCGCTCACCGGCCGTCTGCCATCCTCCGCGCCATGCCCGATCGCTTCCTCGTCACCGGTGGCCTCGGCTGCATCGGCGCGTGGACGGCGCACGAGCTGCTCGCCGAGGGCGCGGAGGTCGTGATCGCGGACCTCGGCAGCGCCGACCACCGCCTGCGCAACCTCGTGGGCGACGACCCCGCGGGCCTGACCCGCGTCGCGCTCGACATCACCGACGCCGACGCCGTGATGGCCTGCTTCGCCGAGCAGCGGCCGACGCACGTCATCCACCTCGCGGCCCTGCAGGTGCCGTTCTGCAAGGCGGATCCAGTCGGCGGCGCACGCGTCAACGTCGTCGGCACGATCGCGCTGCTCGAGGCGATGGCCGAGCACCTGCCGGGCCGCGTCTTCGCGTACGCGAGCTCGGTGGCGGCGTACGGCGGCGAGGACGAGCCGACCGTGGGCGGCGTGGCCGCCGCCGACCCGCAGGGCAAGCCCCGCACCCTCTACGGCGTCTACAAGCGGGCCAACGAGGAGTCCGCCGGGGTCTACCACGCAGACCGCGGCCTCTCGTCGATCGGGCTGCGCCCGTACGTGGTCTACGGGGTCGGTCGCGACCAGGGCGTCACCTCCTCGCCGAACATGGCGATGCTCGCGGCGGCGCGCGGCGAGGCGTTCCACATCAGCTACGGGGGGCGGGCGGTCTACCAGCATGGACGCGACGCCGCGCGCGCCTTCATCGCCGCCGCCCGCACCGACCACGACGGCGCCACGGTCGTCAACCTGCCCGGCGACGAGGTGTCGATGCTCGACATCATCGACGCGATCCGTGCCGTCGTCCCCGAGGCGGAGATCACCCTCGACGACGTGCAGTTGCCGTTCCCGCCGTCGGTCGACGCCAGCGCGTTCGACCGCGTCGTCGGAACGATCCCCCGCTACGCGCTCGACGAGGGCGTCGCCGAGACGATCGGGCGCTTCCGCGCGCTGCTCGCCGCCGGCGCCGAGATCGTCCCGCAGCGCTAGCGGTGGCGGACGTGGGCCACGGCGGCCGGATCGCCGCCGGCGCGCCGATGCTGGCAGGGCTCCTGCTCGCGTCGCTGGCCCTGCGACCCCAGGTGGTCGCAGTCGGGCCGCTGCTGCCGTCGATCCGCGACGCGCTCGACATCTCGTACGCGACGGCAGGGCTGCTGATCACGATCCCCGTCCTCTGCATGGCCATCTTCGCGCCGCTCGGCCCGTTCCTCGCGAGCCGCTTCGGCGCACTGCGGTCGGTGACCGCGGCACTCGCCCTGATCGGCATCGGCGGCCTCGTGCGCGTGGCGATGCCGGACGCGACCGGGGTGATCGCGCTGACCTTCGCCGTCGGCGCCGGGATGGGCATCGGCAACACCCTGATGGTCGTCGCGGTGAAGCAGCGCTTCGCGCAGCGTCCCGTGCTCCTGACCGCCCTCTACTCGACGGGGATGCAGGTCGGTTCCACGGCGGCGGCGGTCGTCGCCGTCCCGCTGGCGGTGGCCTTCGCCGGCTGGCGGGCGTCGCTGCTCGTGATCTCGCTCGCCGCCGTCGGCTCCCTGGTCGGATGGGTCGCCGCCACCCGTCGGGTGCCCAACGATCGCCCCGCCGGCGCGCTGCCGCGGTTCCCGCTGCGCAGCGGCACGGCCTGGCTGCTCGTCAGCCTGTTCGGCCTGCTCGGGGTCATCTACTACGGGCTCGCCGCCTGGCTGCCCGCGGCCTATGCGGACGAGGGCTACTCGCTCGCGGCGACCGGTTGGCTGGCCGCGATCTACAACATCGCGACGGTGCCCTCGAGCCTCGCGCTGGGCGCCCTCGGCGACCGGATCACGCGCCGAGCCGGCCTCCTCGCCGGCGGTGGCGCGATGACCGCCGCGACGCTGCTCCTGATCGTGGACCCACCGCGGGCGGTGGCCTGGATGCTGCTCGCCGGCCTCGCCAACGGCGCCATGTTCACCCTCGCGCTGAGCCTGCCACTCGACCTCGCCGAGCGACCCGTCGACGTCGGCGCGCTCGCGGCGATGATGATGTTCTGGGGCTACCTGCTGACCGCGCTCGCGCCCGCCCTGCTCGGCGGCCTGCGCGACGCGACCGGCGACTTCGACCTCGTGCTGGCGGTCTTCCCCCTCGCCGCGGTGCTGTTCACCGCCGCCGCACTGCCGCTCGGGCGCCACCGCCTCGCCCGCGGCGTCGGCACGTAGCCCGCATGCAGCCGCAGCGGGGCGGCATCGGCTACCTTGGTCGCGCCCGCCGACAGACGGAGGAGAGCACATGTCGGATACGTCGATCCTGTTCCAGGAGACCGCCATCGGCCCCGTGAGCCTGCGCAACCGCATGGCCGTGGCCCCGATGACCCGCGTCAGCGCGACGGAGGACGGTCGCGCGACCGAGCAGATGGCCCGCTACTACGCCCGCTTCGCCGAGGGCGGCTTCGGCCTCGTGATCGTCGAGGCGACCTACGTCGACAAGCAGTACGCCCAGGGCTACCACCACCAGCCCGGCCTGACGGACGATGCGCAGACCGAGGGCTGGGCCCGCGTGGTCGACGCCATCCACGCCGGCGGCGCGAAGGCCTGCATGCAGTTCGTGCACGCCGGCGCCCTCAACCAGGGCCGCAACGCCGCCTATGCCGAGGGCGCGATCGCGCCGTCCGCGGTGGAGCCGCTCGGCACCATGCTGACCTTCTACCGCGGTGAGGGCCCCTACCCCACCCCGCGCGAGATCACCCGCGACGAGATCGTCGAGGTCAAGCAGGCCTTCGTCGACTCCGCGAAGCGCGCGGTCGAGGCCGGCTTCGACCTGATCGAGGTGCACGGCGCCAACGGCTACCTGCTCGACCAGTTCTGGACGGCGTACACGAACCAGCGCACCGACGAGTACGGCGGCGACGCCCGCAACCGCATCCGCCTCGACGAGGAGATCATCCGCGAGGCGATCGCCGCCACGAACGGCGCGGTGCCGATCGGCCTGCGCCTGTCGCAGAGCAAGGTCAACGACTTCGAGTACCAGTGGGCGGGCGGCGAGCAGGACGCGGCCGACATCTTCCCGGTGCTCGACGCGGCCGGCATGGCCTACGTCCACATCACGGAGCACGACGCCACGGCCGAGGTGTTCGGATCGGGCCACTCGCTCGCCGGCCTGGCGCGCAAGCACTCGCAGCGCCCCGTGATCGTCAACGGCGGCCTCGGCGAGCCCGAGACGGCCGCATCGGTCGTCGCCAACGGCGACGCCGACGTCGTCGCGCAGGGCAAGTCGGCCCTCGCCAACCCGGACTGGCCGGCGAAGGTGCAGGCCGGCGAGGCCCTCGAGGAGTTCGACTTCGGGATGTTCAGCCCGCTCGCCGACCTCGATTCGGCCGAGGCCTGGGCCGCGAACCGCTAGCGGGCCGGCGGGGTCCGGCAGCGGCCGGGCCCCGCCGCGTCCTGCGGTGCGGCAAGTGGGCCGTGTAGGGATCGAACCTACGACCTTGGGATTAAGAGTCCCCTGCTCTGCCAGCTGAGCTAACGGCCCGCGGCGGGGATCCTATCCGAACCCCCCGATCGGTCGCGCCGTGCCCGCTGCGCTACGGCGCGGCGTAGATGCCGGCCGCCTCCTCGAGGCGATCGATCTCCTCCTCGACCTGCTTGACGAGCGGGTCCTCCGGCGCCAGCTTGATGAACTGCCCGTACGCCGAGATCGCGAGCTGCGCGTCGTTCGCGGCGCCGGCGATCTGCCCCAGCCGGAACCACGCGGCGGGGTCATCGGGGGTCGCCTCCGTGACGCGCTCCTGCGCGGCGATCGCGGCCCTGTAGGCCTCGTCGGCCTGCGTCTGGTACGGGCCAGCCGCCGTCGCCGCAGCCTGGAAGCCCGCGCTGGACAGCGCCTCCTGCGCGGTCTGGAACGGCGTCGCCCCCTGCGCGCCGCCGGGGATCAGCGTCTGCGGCACCGCGGGCCGGCCGTTGACGAGGCCGGCGCCCTGCGCGCCCGTGTAGGCCTCCTGCGCCCGCTGCAGCACCGCGGCCGCGAGCGCGAGGTAGGCGTCGGCGACCGAGGACTGGACCGCCGCGGCGTCGCCCGCCAGCTCCGCCGCCTTCTCCGCCGGCTCGGCGGCCTCCTCGAACTGCCCGCCGTTGATGTACGCGGTGGCCAGGGCCAGCCACGCCTGCGGATCGTCGGGCGCATCCTTCGTGCGCTGCAGCGCCTGCTGGACGGCGTCGTCGGCCGCGACGGTCTCCGGCGCGTCGGCGGCGCGCTCCTGGCCGAGCAGGTCGAGGAAGGACGGACCGCCCGTGCCCACGCCCGCCACGACGAAGGTGAGCGCGAACACCGCGGCGAGGAAGGCGAAGACCCACCTGCCCTTCGTGCGCAGCCGCTCGTTCAGCGTGGGGGTGAACGACTCGGGGGCCTGCTGGTTGGTCCCGGCGGAGCCCTGTCGGCTACCGCCCTTCCGCGTGCTGCTGGTGCGCTTTCCCTGTGCCATCAGTGCGAGTACCCGATCATCCGCCGCCGGCCCGGCTCGG
>JBMTER010000017.1:0-14957 GCA_049433345.1 Gaiellales bacterium
TGGCGTTCCGTTCACGCCGGCCACTGGCTACGAGGGCGTGCTCGACCCGGCCTCCGACGCTGCGAGCGATCCTGCGGCCGCGGCCTCCGACCACCTGCTGCAGTACACGATCAACGCCGCCGCGTGCTTCGGGGCGGACTGGAACAGCGCGTCCGGGACGACCTTCGACTTCGACATCCAGGCGCGCAGCGTCTACGGGGACAACGCGGCCCGCAAGCTCTACTTCCGCGTCGGGTAGGCCGCCCGAGCACGCCCGCGCGCTGGTAGCGTCCGGGCGTGCCCATGGATCCCACTGACCTGTGCGCGCGGCTCGTCGCCGACGGCGCCGTCGGGGCGCTGCAGGCGGCATGGATCGATGCGAGCGGGACGGCCGCGACGTGCGCGTTCGGGACGGCCGACGCCGACGCGCGCTTCGCGCTCGCATCCCTGTCGAAGCCGCTGGTCGCCATCGCATGCCTGGTCGCGGTCGAGGAGGGCAGCCTCGAACTCGAACGTCCCGTGGTCGGCACGGCGACCCTGGCGGACCTGCTCGCGCACTGTTCCGGCCTGCCATTCGACGACCCCGCTGCGCGACGCGTCCAACTCGAACCCGATACCGGCTGGCCGGACGTCGCCGAGGCCTACGAGGCGGTCTCGCCCGAGTTGCCGGCGCGGACGCGGCGCACCTACTCGAACGTCGGCTACGTCCGCGCGGCACGGGAGCTCGAGGCCGCGACGGGAATGGCGTGGGATGCGTACGTCCGCGCGGCGGTGCTCGATCCGCTCGCCATGGCCGCCACCGCGTTCGGCAGCGCTGCGGACGATCCGTCCGTGGTGGAGGTGCGCGAGGCGGGCCTGATGGGGCATGGCCAGCAGCTCTTCAACGGCGACCGCTTCCGCGCGCTCGGCCTGCCGCAGTCAGGGGCGTACGGCACGGCCTCCGACTACCTGCGGCTGGTGCGGCTCGTGCTGCGCGACGGCGTCGGCGAGGACGGCACGCGGCTGCTCGCCCCCGAGACCTGCGCGCTTCTGCGCACCGTCCACGGCGGCGCGCTGCCCGGCGGCGTCGGGCAGTTCATGGAGTGGGATCGTTGCGACTGGGCGCTCGGCTTCGAGGTGCGTGAAGAGAAGGTGCCGCACTGGACGGGACCGGCGCTCTCGCCCGCGGCGTTCACCCACTTCGGCGCCTCCGGCACCCTCGCCTTCGGGGATCCCGCGAGCGGGGCCGCAGCCGTGATCCTCGCGGACCGCGGCACGTACAGCGGCTGGATGCTGCAGGCCGGTGCCTGGCCCGACATCTGCGCGGCGATCGCCGCCTGAGGCGGCACACTGCGACCATGCGAGCGCGGGCCTTCTGCGGATTCTGCGGCGCGCCCCTGGGGCCGACCGTCGGCAATCGCCAGGACTGCACGGGCTGCGGCGAGCCGCACTACCACGACGCCAAGCCGTGTGCGGCCGTCCTCGTGGTCGACCAGGCGGGGCGGGTGCTGCTCGCACGGCGCGCGATCGCGCCGGCCCGTGGCTGCTGGGACATCCCCGGAGGGTTCTGCGGCCCCGACGAGACGCCGGAGGCGTGCGCCATCCGCGAGCTGCGCGAGGAGACCGGCTGCGACATCGTGCTGACCGCCTTCCTCGGCCACCTGATCGACGTCTACGGCGAGGGTGGGGATCACACCCTCAACGCGGTCTATCGCGCCCGGATCGTCGCGGGGGAGCCGGTGGCGGCGGACGACGTGGCCGAGCTCGGGTGGTTCGCACTCGACGCGCTCCCGGCGCCCGAGGCCCTGGCGTTCGCGAATACCGCGCAGGCCCTCGCGCTGCTGCGTGCCTGCTGATCGGGAAGGAGTCGGCGGTGCCCCCGCGAACACCCCACCCGTCATGGAGTTCCACGACGACGAATGGGGCGACGAGCCCTCCCTGACCGGCCTCGAGGAGTTCGACGAGGAGGTCTGGGTGGAGGGCGGCATCGCCTCCATCGAGCGGTACCTGGCGCGCCACGCGGCGTTCGAGCTGTGGTGCGAGGAGCAGGCGCGCCGGTACGGCGCCCGGCCGGGTGGTGCGGAGGCCTGACGGCCCCGCGCGGGTACAGTTCAGCGGTCAAACGACCCGACTGCCCGTGACCTACCCGACCGTCCCCGCCGCTCCCGACCACATCGAGCTCGAGCACCGCGTGCTCCGGCTGTGGGAATCGGAGCGGACGTTCGAGCGGCTGCGCGAGCAGAACGCCGGTGGTGCGCCGTTCTCGTTCATCGACGGGCCCATCACCGCGAACAACCCGATGGGCGTCCATCACGCGTGGGGGCGGTCCCTGAAGGACCTGATCCAGCGCCATCGCGCGATGAAGGGCCACGAGCTGCGCTACCAGAACGGCTTCGACTGCCAGGGCCTGTGGGTCGAGGTTGAGGTCGAGAAGGCGCTCGGCTTGAACTCGAAGCGGGAGATCGAGGAGTACGGCCTCGACCGCTTCGCCCGTGCGTGCCGCGACCGCGTCGCCGAATACTCGGCGGTGCAGACGCGCCAGTCGATCCGGCTCGGCCAGTGGATGGACTGGGAGCGCTCGTACTACACGATGACCGACCCGAACATCGCGTACATCTGGCGCTTCCTGGCCGAGTGCAACGAGCGCGGGATGCTCTACCGGGGCAATCGGCCGATGGTCTGGTGCCCGCGGTGCGGGACCTCGCTGTCCCAGCACGAGCTGATCGACTCGTACCGCGATCGGACGCATCCGACGCTGCACGTCCGCTTCCCCTTCGTCGACGATCCCGAGCAGGCGGTGGTGGTCTGGACGACCACCCCGTGGACGCTGCCGGCGAACGTCGCCGCCGCCGTGGATCCCGACGCCGAGTACGCGGCCGTGCGCACATCGCAGGGGATCGACTGGGTGATGGCGAGCCGCGTCGAGGACCTCTTCGGGGCGGAGGCGGATGTGGTTCGCACCGCGCCGGGCGCCGACCTCGTCGGCCGTGCGTATCGCGGCCCGTTCGACGACCTGCCCGCGCAGGCCGACGTCGCGCATCGCGTCGTGGCCTGGGACATGGTGTCGGACGGCGAGGGGACCGGCGTCGTCCACATCGCCCCCGGCTGCGGCGCGGAGGACTTCGAGCTCGGGCGCACGGAGGAGCTGGCGGTGCTGGTGCCGGTCGACGAGGCCGGCGTGTTCACCGCGGAGTACGGGGCTCTGGCCGGCCAGGCGACCGCCGAGGCCGCCGAGCCGATCCGCTCGCACCTCGAGGCGGAGGGGGTGCTCGTGCGCGCCGGCACGATCGACCATCGCTTCCCCGTCTGCTGGCGCTGCGGCACCGATCTGATCTTCCGCGTCGTCGAGGAGTGGTTCATCAGCGCCGACCCGGTGCGGCAGGCGATGATCGACGCCGCCGCCACCGTCGATTGGATCCCGGAGCAGTACGGCAAGCGCATGGAGGACTGGCTGCGCAACATGGGCGACTGGTGCATCTCGCGCAAGCGCTACTGGGGCCTGCCGTTGCCGTTCTACCGGGCGCCGGACGGCTCGATGACGGTGATCGGCTCGATCGAGGAGCTGCGCGAGCGCGCCGTCGACTCCCTCGATGGCCTCGAGGAGCTGCATCGCCCGTGGATCGACGGAATCCGCATCCGCACCGACGACGGGCAGATCGCCGAGCGCGTGACGGAGGTGGGGGACTGCTGGCTCGACGCCGGGATCGTGCCCTTCTCGACGCTCGGCTGGGATCGCGACACGTCCGTGGACGAGGGCTACGCCGCGGGAGCGGGGGCGGGGCTGACGAAGGCCGACCTCCCCGATCAGGCCTACTGGGAGAAGTGGTTCCCCGCCGACTGGATCTCCGAGATGCGCGAGCAGATCCGCCTGTGGTTCTACGCGCAGCTGTTCATGAGCGTGGTCCTCGTCGGCCGCGCGCCGTATCGCGCCGTGCTCGGCTACGAGAAGCTGCACGACGAGACGGGTCGCGCGATGCACAAGTCGTGGGGCAACGCGATCTGGTTCGACGACGCCGTCGAGGAGATGGGCGCCGACGTCATGCGCTGGCTGTACGCGCTGCAGACGCCGTCGCAGAACATGAACTTCGGCTACGGACCGGCAAACGAGGTGCGACGTCGCCTGTTGACCCTCTGGAACTCGTACGCGTTCCTGGTCCGCTACGCGGAGATCGATGGCTTCGTCCCGACGTGGACCGATCTCGCGGCGCACCCGCCCACGGCGACCCCGCTCGATCGGTGGATCGTCGCGCGGGTCGAGCAGACGATCGGGGAGTGCGATGACGCCCTCGACGGCTACTGGACGCCCGCCTATGCCCGCGCGGTCGAGGCCCTGGTCGAAGACCTGTCGGCGTGGTACATCCGCGGCAGCCGCGCCCGCTTCTGGCGGTCCGGGGTCGACGCCGACAAGGATGCCGCCTTCCGGACGCTGTGGTGGGCGATCGCGCAGACCGCGCGCCTGATCGCGCCCGCCATGCCGTTTCTGGCCGAGGAGCTGTGGCAGGGCATCGTGCGCGGCCACGCCGCCGGTGCCCCCGACTCCGTCCACCTCGCGGGCTGGCCCACGGCCGGCGAGCCCGACCTGGCGGCGCTGCAGTCGATGCGCCTCGCGCAGACGGCGATCTCGCTCGGTCGCGCTGCGCGGGCGCAGGGGTCCCGCAAGCTGCGCCAGCCGCTGCGGGAGGCGGTCGTCGCGACACCGGACGACGCCGCGCGGGCGGCCGTCGAGGGCCTCGCGGACGAGATCGCGCGCGAGCTCAACGTCAAGGCGGTCCGCATCGCCGACGCGGTCGACGAGCTGCTCGACGTCGAGGTGGTCCCGAACTTCCGGGTGCTGGGGCCGCGCCTCGGCAAGGACATCCCGGCGGTGCAGGCGGCGCTGCGTGCGGGCGACTTCAGCCGCGACGGCGACGCGGTGGTCGTGCTCGGGCATCGGCTCGGGCCCGACGAGGTCGAACTGCGCACGCGCCCGCGGGAGGGCTACGCGGTCGCCGACGAGGGCGGTCTCGCCGTGGCCGTCGACACGGAGCTCGACGATGAGCTCGAGGACGAGGGCCTGGCGCGCGAGTTGATCCACTTCATCCAGGGCTGCCGCAAGGACGGCGGGCTCGACGTTGCGGATCGCATCCGGATCGCGATGACCGCGGACGAGAGGCTGCGGCGGGTGCTCGAGTCCCATGGCGAGGAGATCACCGCCGAGACGCTCTGCAGCGGGCTCGAGCTGGTGGACGAGCTCGAGGGGGACTCCTTCGAGGCGGACGGCTGTCGTGGCTCGGTGCGCATCGAGCGCGCCTGACCCGGGTTCGCGCCCGCTTCGGGCTGTGTGACACTTCCGCCATGGAGCGGACGGGCCACCCGGACCTCGTGCGGCAGCTGCCGAACGTCCTGACCACGCTGCGACTGGCGGCCGTTCCCGTCTTCGCCGTCCTCATCCTCGCTGCCGGTGGCGCCGAATCGCCGGCCGCAGCGGCCGTCTTCGCCTTCGCGGCCCTGACGGACTTCCTCGACGGCGAGCTCTCGCGGCGCCTGCACGCCCAGTCGCGCTACGGGCGCATCCTCGACCCGGTTGCGGATCGGCTGCTGATCGACGTCGCGGTGGTGCTGCTCTACGCCGACGGGCGCGTACCGCTCGCCATCGTCCTGCTCGTCCTGGCCCGCGATGTTGTGCTGCTCGGCTCGCTGCTCGTGCCGTGGGCGCGCGATCACGGCGTGCGCGTCAATCCCGTCGGCAAGGCCGGCACGCTCGTGATGATGATCGGACTGCTTCTGGCGATGCTGACGCCGCCGGGGACGGTGGCGACGCAGGTCGTGGTGTGGTCGGGTTTGGCGCTTCTCCTGGCAGCCGGTGCGCTCTACGCGCGCGCCGTCCTGGGGGCCCGCACGGGGTAACCCTCAACCCCCGATCGACCCTTTTCGCCTGGGCGGTGTATGCTCCCGCGACGATGTTCTGTCAGGAATGCGGATACCGGAACGCGGCCACGGCCCACTACTGCGCGAAGTGCGGCACGCTGCTCGACCCCGAGGCGCTCGACGACACCGCCACGTATCAGGGAGATACGGATACGCAGGAGGTGCCGGCCGCCGTGGGGCACGAACTTCCGGCTGTCGTGATCCGCACCGGCGGCCGCGCCGGCGAGCACATCCCGCTGCGGCAGGCCCGTGAGACGATCGGTCGCGCCGGGGAGGCGTCGATCCTGCTCGACGACGTGACCGTCTCGCGCCGCCACGCCGCGATCGAGGAGGAGGCCGACGGTCGCTACCTCGTCGACCTCGCCAGTCTCAACGGCACGTACGTCAACGCCCGTCGCATCGAGCGCGTGCGCCTGCGGGACGGCGACGAGCTGCAGATCGGCAAGTTCAAGCTCACCTACCTGGAGTGATCCCATGAGCACGACCAGCGAGGAGAAGCCGCTCACGATCGGCGCCGTCTGCAAGGAGCTGAAGGCGGAGTTCGACGATGTCTCGATCTCGAAGATCCGCTACCTCGAGGAGCAGCAGCTGCTGACGCCGCTGCGCACCCAGGGCGGCTACCGCCTCTACCGTCGACAGGACGTCGAGCGGCTGCGGACGATCCTGCGCCTGCAGCGCGACGAGTTCCTGCCGCTGCGCGTGATCCGCCAGGAGATCGAGGCCGGCGGCGGCACGATCCCGCGCGCCCAGGAACGCAAGGCGCGACGCCAGCATCGGCAGATCGTGCAGCAGGAGGCACGCAAGATCGATCGCGCCGAACTGGTCCGCGAGACCGGCATCGACGCCGAGTCGCTCGCCGAGCTGGTCTCGTACGGCATCGTGGCCGCGGATCCCGATGGCCTCTACAGCGAGGGCGAGGTCGAGATCGTCCGCATCTGCCAGCGGATGGCCGAGTACGGCCTCGGCCCGCGGCACGTGCGCCAGCTCCACACCGGCGTCCAGCGCGTGGCCGGACTGCTCGACCAGGTGCTCGCGCCGTCCCTGCGCTCGCGCAACAGCCAGCGACGCGAGCAGGGACTCGACGAGCTCGCGCAGCTCGCCGGACTCAGCGCAGAGCTGACGGAGCGCCTGATCGTGCGCGACGTGGCGACCTGATCCGGACGCGAGCGCTTCGCTAGGGTGCCGTCATGACGGACCTCCGCGACCTGATCGGCGAGATCCCCGACTTCCCGCAGCCCGGGATCCTGTTCCGCGATCTCCTGCCGATCCTCGCTGATCCGTCCGCGGTCTCCACCGTCATCGACCGCATCACGACCTTCGCCGCTCCGCTCGAGCCCGACATCGTGGTCGGCGCGGAGGCACGCGGGTTCCTGTTCGGCCCGCTCGTCGCCCACGCCCTCGGAGTCGGTTTCGCGCCGGTCCGCAAGCCGGGCAAGCTGCCCGGGCCCGCCCACGCGGAGCGCTACGCGCTCGAATACGGGGAGGGCACGCTCGAGCTCGCCGAGACCGCCGTCCGGCCGGGCCAGCGCGCCCTGATCCACGACGATCTCCTCGCCACCGGCGGTACCGCCGCAGCCAGCATCTCCCTTGTCCGCCGCGCCGGCGCCGTCCCGGTCGGCTGCTGTTTCGTGGCCGAACTGCGCGGCCTTGCGGGACGATTGCTGCTCGGCGATCTGCCGGTCTGCTCGTTGGTGGAGTACGACGGCGCGTGATCCGACCCGCGGCGGCAGCCGACCTGCCCGCGCTGCGCTCCCTATGGGCGCGCTACCGCGAGGAGACGGAGGGGCTGGAGGGCGACGTGGGGACCTGGGAGCGCTGGATGCTGCCGCGCATATCGGCCGGCGACGTCCGTGTCGCGCTGGTCGAGCGGCGCGTCGCCGCGTACGTCGCCTGGCAGGCTGTGGTGCGGGAGCATGGGCCGCGTGATCTCCGCATCGTCGAGCTCTACGTCCATCCCGATGGGCGGGGGCAGCGGATCGGATCCGGGCTGCTCGCACGCGCGATCGACGCCGCACGGCAGCGCTCGTGTGGTCGTGCCGTCCTGACCGGTGACGTCAACGACGCAGCCGTCCGCGCCTTCGCGGTCCCGTTCGGATTCGCCCTTGACGGCGAGGCGCTCGTCCTGGCGCTGCGGCAGGGCTAGAGCGGCGGCGCGAGGAGCGTCGTCCAGGTCGTCCACGACGGCTTGGGCGGCCCGACCTGGTCGGCCGCGGGGGCGCGGCTGCGCAGCCCCGCGAAGGGCGCGACATCGGTGTCCTGGAGGGCGTTCCAGATGCCCACGGCGACGCGCGCGTTCCGGGTCGCCGCGATGAAGGCGGCGACCGCCGCCTGCTGCGTGGCATCGGAGATCCCCGCCTCCGCGGGGCCGGACGGCGCGCCGTAGTCCGTCAGCCATGCGGAGCGTCCCTGATCGGGCCAGCCGGCGTCGATCGCGGCGATCACGGCGTCGATGTCCGAGACGGAGAGGTCGCCGGCATCGCCAGGCCCCTCGATCCCGCTCGGCGGCGCAAGGCGCAGGCCGACCGCGTCCAGGGATACGCGCGAGCGCGCGAGCGCGCGCAGATAGGCCGCTGGCTGGGTGTCGATCGTGCTCCCCGGGCTCGTGCGGGCGACGCCGCCTGAGATCAGCGTGACGGTGTAGCCGCGGGCGGCCGCGACCCTGCGGATCTCGATGCCCGCACCGGCCATCAGCGACTTGTGCAGCCCGGCTGCGGCCAGCCGGCCGGCCATCCGCTGCGGCCGCAGACCGCTCTGGAGGTTCGGATTCGGCCAGATCTCGAACGCGGTGACGCGGGGCAGCACGCTGCCGCCGGCGCTGTACGAGCCGCTGTACCGCGTCGCCAGCGCGGCGATGAAGTTGCGCCAGGACGCCCGCCGCGGCAGGAAGGCCGGATTGCCCGGTTCGCCGCCGCGCCCGCGATCCTGCCGTGCCCAATCGGGGGTGCCGCCGACGGCCATCAGGACCGTCGCGGGGTGGGCGGGGTCTGCTGCCGCTCGCACCTTGGCATCGACGGCGGCCCAGCGGTAGCCTCGACTGCCCGGGCGTCGGGCGTTCGCCGGAGCCGTCGGCGCGATCTCGTGCCAGTGCACGTCGATGCGCACCACGGTCGCGTTCAGCTGGCGAGCGTCGTCCCAGGCGGCCGAGCCCGAGGCGCCGAACGCGTCGTCGTCGACGACGCCGTATGCGCCGGCGAAAGCCGACGCGGGCCACGCCGCCACTGCGACCAGCGCGAGCGCGAGGACGGGGAGCCGGCGCACTGACGCAGGGTACACCCGGGAGGAATGCCCGGTCCGTCGCAGAACGCAGAGCCGTGTCCGAGCGACGCACGCGCCCCCCCGCCCCCGCTCTGGCCCTGCTCGTCCTGATGGGCGCCGGCGCCGCGGTAGCCGATGCCAAGCCGGCGCGCGTCAAGGGCGACCGCATCCTCGACGGATCCCGACAGGAGCTGAAGGTACGGGGCGTCGTCTGGGGTGACGGTCGCTTCGCGCCCATCCGGGCGGGGCAGGGGCTGCCCGCGCCGTCGACCGCCGGCGCGGGGCCTGCGTTCCGGCAGATCCAGCGGATCGGCGGCAACGTGGTGCGGGTCAACGTCTCCAGCCTCGCGAACACCCCGCAGCACCGCCGCGCCCTGATGCGCCTCCAGCGGCTCGCACGTTCGCGCGGGCTGGTGCTGCTGCTCGCCAACCACGCCGTCGGCGAGCAGGACCAGACGCCGTGGCTGCGCGAGCTGGCGGGCTGGTTCGCGGGGAAGGACAACGTCTGGTATCTGCCCGAGGTCGACCCCGACTGCGGCCTGCACGTCTCCGGCGCGGCGTGCGGCGACACCGAGTCGTGGATCTGGTCCCAGCAGCGCCACGTGCGCGCGCTGCGTTCGGCGGGAGTGCGCACCCCCATCGTGCTCAACCTGCCCGATGGATCGCGCTCGGTCGGCGTCAACTGGCTGCGCGCGATCCGAGATCGCAACGTGGTCTACGGCGTCCATCCGCCGGCGGACGGCCGAACCCGTTTCGACCGCGTCGCCGGCGAGCATCTGGCCGCGAGCCTGGGCGACGCCACCGCGTCCGTGCCCGTCATCTTCGACAGCGTCAGCCGCGTCCAGACCGTCGTCGAGGTGCGCCAGTGGACGAGCGGCAGCGGCCTCGGCCGGATCGAGCGCACGGTGCACACCTCGCGCGACACCATGCGCTGGTCGAGTGGACAACTCGACTGGCTGATCGGCTGGACGGTCCTCGACGGCGGTGACGGCGCGATCGTCAGCGGCATGGGCACGGACTCGCGCAATGCGATGACGGCCGGGGCTCGCAAGTTGACCGCGTGGGGCAGGGTCGCCGCCGCGGGCTTTTTCGCCGTCGGCTTCCGCGCCGCCTCCGGGCGCGATCCCGGGTCCGGCTATCCCGGCGGCTTCGAGCTCGGCGACCGCGGTCCCGGCGTGCGCAGCCTGCAGCAGCAGCTGGCTCGCCTCGGCTACCTGTCCCCGCGCTTCGCCAACGGCACCTACGGCGACATGACGTGGCACGCCGTCAACGCCTTCCAGGGCTACAACCGCCAGACCCGCGACGGCGTCGCCGGGGCCCGCACGGTGGCGCGGCTGATGCGCGCCGAACGGCCCGTGGCGCGACACCCCGAGCAGGGCCAGCACGTGGCCGTCGACCTGCGCAACCAGATCCTGATGCTCGTCAACGGCCGGGGCCGGGTCGAGCGGGTCGTGCAGATCTCGACCGGCTCCGCGGGCAACACGCCCGCCGGCCGCTTCAGCGTCACCCGCAAGGAGCGGATGAGCTGGTCGAAGCCGTTCAAGCAATGGCTGCCGTACGCCGCTTACTTCTTCGAGGGCATCGCGTTCCACGAGTACGGCGAGGTGCCGAACTACCCCGCCAGCCACGGCTGCGTGCGGCTTCCGCACGGTGACGCGCCGGTCGTGTTCGCATTCACCGACGTCGGCACGCCCGTCATCGTCGATCGCTGAGATCTACGCGCGCCGACGACCCTGTGCGAAGTGCTGGGGCGCGGGCGCGACGCGCCTCAGCTCGGCCACGTCCACGGGCGCCGCGGCGAGCGTCGGCCGCCCCGGCGTGCCGAGCGGCGAAAGCCGCTCCACGCGCACGTTCAGCTGCCCGTCGCGGCGCTCCACGACACCCTCGGCCAGCAGCAGCGGCTCCGCGCGGGCGAGCAGGCGGTGCGCCTCGTAGACCTCGGGCAGGAGCACGAGATTGGCGAGTCCGTACTCGTCCTCCACGAGCAGGAAGACGACGCCGTGCGCACTCGCGGGTCGCTGACGCGCCACCGCGAGGCCCGGCAGGCGCACGCGCGTGCCTGCGGGAACCTCCGCCAACCGGCGGCTGTCCACGGCGTCGACGAGCCCCGCGCGCAACTGCCCGATCGGGTGCGCGCGCAGGGACACCCCCGTATGCCGATAGTCATCGACGAGCAGCTCCCACTCCGACGGCTCCGGCAGCGGTGGTGCCTCGCCGAGGCGCAGGTCGAAGGCGAGCTGGCGCACACCGGCCGCTCCCTCGGCGCGCACGGCGAGGCCGAGCTCCCAGAGCAGTCGCCGGCGCTCGCCGAAGGCGTCGCAGGCGCCGGCGGCGATCAGCGCCTCGAGGCGGTCGTGGGGCAGGTCGAGGCGGCTCGCGAGGTCGCGTAGGTCGCGAAAGGGACCGCGTGCGACGCGCTCGGCGACGAGCGCCTCCGCGTCGGCGGCGCCGATCCCCGCGACCTGGCGCAGGCCGAGGCGGACCGCGCCGGGCGGCTCGACCCGGGCCTCGACCTCGGAGTGGAGCACGTCGATCGGGCGCAGGGGCACGCCGCGTCGCTCGGCGTCCCGCACGAGGGATGCCGGCGGGTAGAACCCCATCGGCTGCTCCGCCAGCAGCGCCGCGAGGAAGGCGGCGGGATGGTGGTGGCGCAGCCAGGCGCTCTGGTAGGCGAGCAGCGCGAAGGCGGCCGAGTGCGACTTCGGGAAGCCGAACGCGGAGAAGGCGATGATCCGCCGGAAGACGGTGCGCGCCGTCTCCTCCGGTACGCCGCGGTCGGCCGCGCCATCGCGGAAGGCCCGCCACTGCGCCGCGATCGCGGCGCGGCTGCGCCGCCGGCTCATCGCCCGCCGCAGCGCCTCCGCCTGCCCGGGCGTGAAGCCGGCCAGCGCCTGCGCGACGTCGAGCACCTGATCCTGGAAGATGATCACGCCGAGCGTCTCACGCAGCGGCTCCTCCAGCAGCGGGTGGTCGTAGGGGATCGGCACGTCCGGATCCGCGCGTCGCGCCGCGCGGCGGCGGATGTACGGGTGCACCGCGCCGCCCTGAATCGGTCCGGGGCGCACCAGCGCGACCTCCACGACGAGATCGTCGAGCGTCTCCGGCTGGACGCGCAGCAGCGTCTGCATCTGGGCGCGCGACTCGATCTGGAAGACGCCGACGGTATCGGCGGCGCGGATCTCCCGGAATACGGCCTCGTCGTCGAGCGGGATCCGCGACAGGTCGATGGCCGTGTCCGTGCGCGCGATCTCCGCCACGCAGCGTTCGACGGCGCTGAGCATGCCGAGGCCGAGCAGGTCGATCTTGAGCAGGCCGGCGTCGGCGCAGGCGTCCTTATCCCACTGGCAGAGGGTGCGGCCGGCCGTGGCCGCGGGCTGCAGCGGCACGATCGCGTCCAGCGGCCCGTCGCAGACGACCATTCCTCCCGGATGCTGCGAGAGGTGGCGCGGCAGGCCGGCGATCTGCCGGCAGAGCGCGGCCAGCAGCCGCAGCCGGGGCTCGTCGGCACGTTCGCCGAGGCCCGGGATGCGGCGGATCTCCTCGCCGACCGCCTCCGCGTTCCCGCCGGGGGCGGCGGCGGCCAGACGCGCGATGTCCGAGGCGGGCAGGGAGAGGGCGCGGCCGAGCTCCCGGATCGCACCGCGGGCCCGGTACGTGGAGAAGGCGCCGACCAGCGCGGAGCGGCGTTCCCCGTAGCGCTCGTGGATCCGCAGGATCAGCCGCTCCCGGATGTCGCGCGGGAAGTCCAGGTCGATGTCGGGCGTGGAGGCGAGCTCCTCGTTGAGGAAGCGCCCGAGCGAGAGGCCCGCGGCGAGCGGATCGACGTGGGACAGGCCGGTCAGGTGGCAGACGATCGAGCCGACGCTGGAGCCGCGGCCGCGGCCGGGTGGCAGGACGGCCCGTGCCGTGTCGGCGCCGCGCACCTCGGCGGCCACCTCGCGGGCCAGCTCCAGGATCTCGTGGTGCAGGAGGAAGAATCCCGCGAGCCCGTGATGGCGGATCAGGGCCAGTTCCGTGTCGAGCCGCTGCGTCGCGTCGCGGCGGTTGCGGGGGTAACGCTCGCGCAGGCGCTCCCGGCACAGCCGGTCCAGTGCGCGGTCGGCGTCGGCGGCGCCCGCGGGCGGGCGGTAGCCGAGGTCGCGGGTGATGTCGAAGCGGCAGCGCTCCGCGATGACCAGGGTCTCGTGCAGGGCCGCGGGCAGGTCCGAGAACAGCCGCCGCATCTCAGCGGGGCCCTTGAGGACGTGCTCGCGGTTGCCGCGCAGGTGGGTCGTACCGGCGTCCAGCGGCGTGCCCGTGCGGATCGCGACGAGCGCGTCCTGGAGGGGGCCGCGGCGGCGCAGGTGGATGTGCGCGTCGTTCGTCGCGACCACGGGCAGGTTCCGTTCGCCGGCGAGTGCCAGGAGGCGTCGCAGGACCGCCTCGGCGCCCTGGCGCAGGGGCCGCTGCAGCTCCACGGCCAGCCGCTCCCCGAAGGCCTCGAGCAGGAGGTCCCGGCGCCGGCGGGCGACGGCGGGATCGATCGCCGCGAGCGCGCCATGGGTGGGGCAGCCGGTCAGGCAGGTGAGGCCGGCGGCGTGCTCGAGCACCTGCGCCAGCGGCGCCCGCGGGGGCAGCGGGCCGCCGCGCTCCGGCCGGGTGCCGGCATGGGCGATCGTGATCAGCCGGCAGAGGTTCGCGTGGCCCGCGCGATCCTCGGTGAGCAGCACGAGGTGCATCGGCCCCGACGCGTCGACGACGGTCACCTCGCAGCCCGTGATCGGCCGCAGGCCCGCGGCGCGCGCGAGCTGGGCGAAGGGCAGGGCGGCGCAGAGGTTGTCGTGGTCGGTCAGCGCGAGCGCGTCGAGGCCGAGGTGGACGGCGCGGTCGACGATCTCCTCCGGCTGGGAGGCGCCGTCGAGGAACGAGCAGGCCGAGTGGCAGTGCAGCTCGGCGTAGCCGGGATCAGCGGCCATGCCGCCACCAGCTGCCGGGCCGCCGGCGATCCTCGAAGATCACGGCCACGCTCCCCGGCTCCAGCACGACCTCGAAGTAGCGTCGCCGCACCGGCGCGGCCCACCAGCCCTCCTCGACCCGCCATTCCTCGCGCAGCGCGCCGACGGCGCGGCCGTCGACGCACAGGGGGCGCCCGTCGGCGTCCGCGACCACGACGCAGGGGCGCGGCCGCTGCGCCGGCAGGGGCCGCAGCGGGGCGCTCATCGCGGCCGCAGCCCGTACCGGCGCTCGGGCAGGCGACTCGCGGCGTCCGCGCCGACGACGCGCAGGAGCGCCGCCGGGCCGACGGCGGCGCGCACCTGCCGCTCGGCGTCCGCGAGTCGGCGCTCGCGCTCGTCGCCCGCCGCGTCGAGCAGGCTCAGCTGGGCTCCGCCGGGCGCGAGCCGGCTGAGGGCGAGCGAGAGCCGCTCCGCCGGCGCGGGCAGCCGCCGCGCCTTCGGCAGG
Organism: Gaiellales bacterium; assembly: GCA_049433345.1. Classification (GTDB taxonomy): domain Bacteria; phylum Actinomycetota; class Thermoleophilia; order Gaiellales; family F1-60-MAGs149; genus F1-60-MAGs149. Next base: position 14,560 of record JBMTER010000017.1, read on the forward strand.
AGTGCGAGCATGAGGCGCCGATGGTCCGCCGTCGGCTCGCGCAGGGCCGCCTCGCAGAGCCACGTCTCGCCGGTCACGAGGCCGGCCTCGAGGCGCACGAGGCGCGGCGCGCGCAGCCCGCGCGCGGGATCGGAGAGGGCGTCCCGGAGCAGCAGCTCGAGTGCGCGTGCGAGCGCCTCGTCGCTGGCGATCGGGTGGGGCGGGGCGAATGTCGCGCACAGGGCTCCCTCGACGCGCCGGGGCACGATCAGCGCGCCGTCCTCTTCGGCGACGGCAAAGTTGGGTCGTTCTTCTCCGCCGTGGCGGACTGGGCAACCTCAACCGACCACAAGAAAATTGGCCGCCTCTACGCAGGTTTCGGCCTGCTCGCCTTGATCGGCGTCGCCGGGATCGGCGCA
>JBMTER010000018.1:0-14705 GCA_049433345.1 Gaiellales bacterium
GGACGGCGGGGGGTGGGGCGGGGCGACCCGGGCGGCGTCCCGCCCGTGGCGGCCTGACGGCGCGGGCGCCGCGGCCGGGTAGAATGCCGTCCGTGGAGCAGCACGACCTCCAGGCGCGGATCGAGGATCTGCTCGGCTCCGTCGAGAAGCCGTCCCGCTATATCGGCGGCGAGGTGAACGAGGCGGTCAAGCCGGACGCGGGCGTCCGCGTCGCGCTGGCCTACCCGGACGCGTACGAGGTCGGGATCTCGAACCAGGCGCTGCAGATCCTCTACGGCCTCGTCAACGACCGCAGCGAGGCCGCCGCCGAGCGCGTCTACTGCCCGTGGCCGGACATGGCCGACGCGATGCGTCGCGAGGGCGTGCCGCTGTTCACGCTCGAGACGTGGCGGCCCGTCCGCGACTGCGACCTGCTCGGCATCACCCTGCAGGCCGAGCTGACCTACTCGAACGTGCTCGAGCTGATCGACCTCGCGGGCATCCCGCTGCGCGCCGCGGATCGCCGGCAGGGCGATCCGATCGTGCTGGCGGGCGGCCCGAGCGCCTCCAACCCGATGCCGCTCGCCCGCTACGTGGACGCCTTCTTCATGGGCGAGGCGGAGGAGGGGATGGAGCGGATCGTCGCGATCCTCGCGGCGACGCCGGATCGGGCGGAGCGGATGCGCCGCCTCGCGGAGCTGCCGTTCCTGTATCTGCCCGCGCACGGCGAGCGGCCCGTGGAGCGCGCCGTCTACGCGGACTTCGCGATCGGCACGGCGCCGACGCGGCCGGTGGTGCCGTACGCCAGCGCGATCTTCTCGCGGGCCTCGGTCGAGGTGATGCGGGGCTGCACGCGCGGCTGTCGTTTCTGCCACGCGGGCACGTGGTACCGGCCGGTACGCGAGCGGCCGGTCGAGGACGTCGTGCGGGCCGGGCTCGAGCAGCTCGGCTGCACCGGCTACGACGAGCTCTCCCTGACGAGCCTCGCGACGAGCGACTACTCGGGCGTCGAGCGGGCGATCCGGGAGATCAAGGCGGCCAAGCCGGACCTGCACCTCTCACTGCCCTCGAACCGCGTCGACACCGGGCCGGTCGCGCTGTCGGCTGCCGCCAACAGCCGACAGCGCTCGATCACGCTGGCGCCGGAGGCGGCGACACAGCGGATGCGGGACATCATCTGCAAGACGATCACCGACGACATGATCGAGCGGGCCATCGACGCCGCCTTCGGGGCCGGCTACACGAGCCTGAAGATGTACTTCATGATCGGCCTCCCCCTCGAGACCTTCGAGGAGGTCCAGGGGATCGTCGACCTCGGCTTCCGGGCGCGGGAGATCGGTCGCCGCCACCACGGCGAGAACGGGCGCTTCACGGTCCACGTGTCCGCATCGAACTTCGTCCCGAAGCCGCACACGCCGTTCCAGTGGGACGGCATGGCCCCGCCGGAGCAGCTGCGCGTCAAGCAGGACTACCTGCGGCGCGCGCTCAGGGGCCGCCAGCTGAAGCTGTCGCTCCACGACGTCCGCACCTCGATGCTCGAGGGCGCGATCGGCCGTGGGGACGCGATCACCGGGGATGTGCTCGAGGCGGCGTGGCGCGCGGGCGCGCGCTTCGACGCCTGGACGGAGCACCACCGCGAGGACGCCTGGCGCGAGGCCTTCCGCGCGCACGGGCGCGACCTCGTGGCGGAGGCGACGCGCGAGCGCGATCCCCTCGAACCGCTGCCGTGGGATCACGTGCGCAGCGGCGTGAGCAAGGAGTTCCTGCTGGACGAGTGGTACCGGAGCCGCGCCGAGCGGGCGACCGGGGATTGCCGATGGGATGGCTGCACCGATTGCGGTGCCTGCGTCGGCCCCGTGCGCAACCGCCTGGTGGAGGCCTGATGCCGCGCGTCCGCGGGAAGCGCAGCGGGTGAGGCTCGAGCTGCGTCTGGCGGTGCGCGAGCGCGCGCGCTTCCTCAGCCACCTCGAGATGGTCGACGTGCTGCTCGCGGCGCTCCGGCGCGCGGGCTTCGAGGTCGCCCTGTCGCAGGGCATGCGCCCCAAGCCCGTGATCTCGCTGGCGCTCGCCCGCGGCGTCGGTGTCGCCTCGGAGGACGAGCACCTGGCCGTCGAGCTGGTCGGCGGCGAGCACGATCCGGACGACGTCCTGGCCCGCCTTGCCGCGACCTGCCCGCGCGGCGTCGTGCCGCTGTCCTGCGCCGTGGCCGGCCCGAAGGCCGACGTCGAGGGCGCCACCTACCGGCTCGACTTCGCCGCCCCGGCGGCGCTCGTCACGGCCGCGTGCGCGTCGTACCGGAGCGCCGACGAGCTGATCGTCGAGCGCTCCAGCCCGAAGGGCCGACGGCGGATCGACGTCCGCCGCTTCGCGCCCGACCCCGTCTGCGAGGACGGGGCAGTCCATGTCCGCATCGCCATCCTCGAGGATGGCTCGGCCAAGCCCGACGAGGTCGCCCGTGCGCTCGACCAGCGCGCGGACGGCGGCCTCGGTCGCGCGGCCATCACCCGACTGGCGGTCCACACCGCGCCCCGTGGGGCGCGCGTGGGGGCCGTGGAGACCCCATGAAGAAGATCCTGATCTCCGCCGACCCGTACGAGACGAAGGCCGCGCTCATCGAGGATGAGCGCGTCGTCGAGACGTACATCGAGCGGGAGGAGCGCAAGTCGCTCCTCGGCAACATCTACCTGGCCAAGGTCGACACCGTCCTGCCGGGCATGGAGGCCGCGTTCGTGGACGCCGGCCTCGACAAGAACGCGTTCCTGCACGTCGCGGAGATCCGCGTCGCCGGGCTCGACCAGCGCGCGCGCCGCTCGAAGCGCATCCAGGACCTCGTCAAGGGCGGCCAGGCGCTGCTCGTGCAGGTCACGAAGGACCCGATGAAGACGAAGGGCGCGCGCGTGACGATGGACGTGTCGCTCGCCGGCCGCTTCCTCGTGTACGTGCCCGACGGCGAGGGCGGCGGCGTCTCGAAGCGCCTGCCCGACGGCGAGCGCGACCGCCTGCGCGACCTCGTCAAGCAGCTGAAGCCGCGCCTCGGCGGCGGCCTGATCGTGCGGACCGCGGCCAAGGGCGCCGACCTCGGCGAGCTGCAGCGCGACCTCGACCTGCTCGAGGACCAGTGGGAGGGCATCCTCGAGCGCGTCAAGACGGCGTCGGCGCCGAACCTGATCCACGCCGAGGCCGACATCGCGCTGAGCCTCGTGCGCGACGACTTCCGCGCCGACGTCGACGAGCTGATCGTCGACGACGGGCCGACCTACGACGCGATCGTCTCGTACGTGCAGGAGCGCAGCCCCGAGCTCGTCTCGAAGGTCAAGCGCCACACCGCGCAGACGGAGCTGCTGCGCCGCTTCGGCGTCGACTCGGCGATCGAGTCGACCCTCAAGCGCCGCGTCGACCTGCCCTCGGGCGGCTACCTGCTGTTCGACTACGCCGAGGCGTTCACGATCGTCGACGTCAACACCGGCCGCTTCGTCGGCAAGGGCCGGCTCGAGGACACGATCGTGCACAACAACCTCGAGGCGGCCCGCGAGGTCGTGCGCCAGCTGCGGCTGCGAGACCTCGGCGGCATCATCGTCATCGACTTCGTCGACATGGAGTCGAAGACGAACCGCGACGCCGTCATCGACGCGCTCAAGGAGGAGCTCGCGAAGGATCGCTCCAAGGTCTACCTCGTCTCGATCAGCCCGCTCGGCCTCGTCGAGATGACGCGCCAGAACGTGACGGACGGGGTGCGCGAGATCATGACCTCGGAGTGCCCGTGCTGCGCGGGCGAGGGCCGCGTCCTCTCCGACGAGACGCTCGCGCTCGACAACCTGCGGATGCTGCGCCGCTGGGCCCAGACCACGGGCTCGGAGGCGTTCCTCGTCGAGGCCAACAGCGCCGTCGCCGCGCGCATGCTCGGGCCGGGCGGACGTCGGCTGGAGGAGCTGGAGCGCGAGACGGGCAAGCACTTCTCGATCGTCGCGCGTGACGACGTGCCGCGGGAGCGCTGCGAGTCGCTCAAGCACGGCACCGTCAAGGAGATCCTCGAGGACGCGATCCCGGTCGAGGCCGGGCAGGAGCTCGAGGTCGACCTCGCCGAGCCCCACATGTACCAGGCCGCGGACGCCGTCGCCCTGCTCGAGGGCGGCTACCGGCTGGTCGTGGCGGGCGCGGGTCCGTACCTCGGCGAGCGCCACACGGTCAAGGTGGAGCGCGTCGGCCGCCTCGAGGGCCACGCCGTGCTCCTGTCCGCGTCGCCGATCTCCGAGGAGGACATGATCCGGATGACGGATCCGAGGAGCGACGTGCACGAGCCGCCGCGGATGGTCGGCGAGCGCGTCGACCTCGAGCAGCGCAAGCGCAAGGGCAAGCGCAGCCGCACCCCGTCGCGCACGATCGAGTCGCCCGACGTCGACGTGACGGCCCGCATCGGCGAGGAGGTCGAGCCGCTGGACAAGCCGCTCGAGCCGGAGCAGCCCGAGGTCGTGGCGGGCGAGGACGGGGAGGTTCCCGACGGTGAGCGCGAGGCGAAGCCCAAGCGCCGCCGGTCGCGTGGCGGCAAGGGTCGCAAGCGCACGTCGGCTGCGGGTGGCGACGCCGCCGCGGTCGATGCCGATGTCGCCGGTGGGGCCGACGCGGACGCCGGCGAGGCGGACACCGGGTCGGGCGACGGCGAGGCGGGCGATGGCGAGGCGGGCGACGGCAGCACCACCGCCAAGCGCCGCCGGCGCGGGCGGCGCGGTGGGCGCGGACGCTCGCGCACCGGCGCCGCGGCGGGCGGCGCGGAGGGCGCCGGGGGCGGTGACGGGGCGGCTACGGCCGTGGCCGGCGGCGCGTCGGCCGCGACGGCCGATGGCGCGCCGAAGCCCGCGCGACGGCGTTCACGGAGCGGCCCGAAGCCGGCTGCGGGTGGCGCCGCGGCGCCGCCGGCGCCCGCCTCTGAGCCGGCACCGGCCGCGAAGCCGGCGGCGAAGCGAAAGGGCGGGCTGCTCAAGCGCATCCTGGGGTCGGAGTAGGGGCCGGCAGGCGGAGCGGCCGGCCCCGTGGCTCTGCTACGGTCCCGCCGTTCGCCGCACCGGGCGACACCGACCTGAAGCAGCAGCATGTTCGCCGTCATCGCACTCGGAGGGAAGCAGTACCGCGTCACCAAGGGTGAGCGCCTCGTCGTCGATCGCCTCGCGGTCGACGAGGGTGGCACGCTCGCCCCGGACGTCGTGCTGGCCTCCGACGGCTCGAAGACGCTCGCGACCGCGGACGAGTTGAAGCCGGTGAAGGTGTCGGTGCGCGTCAAGGAGCACACGCTCGGTCCGAAGATCCACATTCGGACCTACCGCCCGAAGAAGAGCTCGAGCCGCCGGATGGGCTTTCGCGCCCGCCAGTCGGTGATCGAGGTCGAGTCGATCGCGTTCGCCGGCGCCGCCAAGGCCGCCGAGAAGGCGCCGGCCGAGAAGGCCGCGGCCAAGCCCGCGGCGGAGAGGAAGCCGGCCGCCGCGAGGAAGCCGGCCGCCGCGAAGAAGCCCGCCGCCGCGAAGAAGCCGGCCGCGAAGAAGCCCGCCGAGAAGACGGAGGACTGAGATGGCGCATAAGAAGGGACTCGGGTCCTCCAAGAACGGCCGCGACTCGCAGTCGAAGCGCCTCGGCGTGAAGGTCTTCGCCGGCCAGGACATCCGTGCCGGCGGCATCATCGTGCGCCAGCGCGGGACGCGCTTCAACCCGGGCGCCGGCACCGGCCTCGGCGTGGACCACACGATCTTCGCCACCGTCGACGGCACGGTCGAGTTCGGCCAGCGCCGCGGCAAGCGCTTCGTGTCGGTCATCCCGGCCGGGGACTAGTCGGAGGGGGGATTCCCCCGTGTTCTCCGATCGCGCGACCATCCACGCCCGCGCGGGGCGCGGCGGCGACGGCTCCGTGGCGTTCCGTCGCGAGAAGTACGTGCCCCGTGGCGGCCCCTCCGGCGGCGACGGCGGCGATGGCGGCAGCGTCGTGCTGGTCGCGGACCCCGCCCTGCGCGACCTGACGCAGGTCCGCCGCCACCCGCACGTGCGGGCCGAGGATGGGCGCGGCGGTGAGGGCTCGAACCGCACCGGAGCGACCGGCGACGACGTCGTCCTGCCCGTGCCCGTCGGCACCCAGGTGCTGGACGAGGAGGGCGTGCTGGTCGTCGACCTCGCTCGCCCCGGCGCGCGTGCGGTGGTGGCCGAGGGCGGGCGCGGCGGCGCGGGCAATCGCCGTTTCCGGACCGCCGTCCGGCAGGCGCCGCGGACGGCCGAGCTCGGAGCGCTCGGCGACGAGCTGACGCTCGAGCTGCAGCTGAAGCTGCTCGCCGACGCGGCGCTGCTCGGCTTCCCGAACGTCGGCAAGTCGTCCCTGTTGCGCCGCATCTCGAACGCGAGGCCGAAGGTCGCCGACTACCCGTTCACCACGATCGAGCCGGTGCTCGGCGTCGTCGACCTCGCGGTCGATCGCCAGATCACCGTGATGGACGTGCCGGGCCTGCTCGAGGGGGCGGCCGAGGGGCACGGCCTGGGCCTCGACTTCCTCGCGCACCTGGAACGCGCGCGGCTGCTCCTGCACGTGGTCGACGCGGCGCTCGAGCCGGACGAGGCGGTCAGCGGGCTCGTCGCGATCCACGCGGAGCTCGCCGCCTACCAGGCCGAGCTCGCCTGCCGGCACCGCATCGTGGTGCTCAACCGCACCGACCTCGTCAGCCGCCCCGCGACCGAGCAGGCCGACGACCTCGCCACGCGCATCCGCGCGCTCGGCGACGCCCCGGCGGCCCGCGACGTGGTGCGCGATGACGACGGGCGCCCGGTGGTGGTCGGCGTCTCCTGCGCCACGGGCGACGGCGTCGACGCGCTCAAGGCGGCGCTCGCGCGGTGGGTGCCGCAGCCGGAGGCCGAGCCCGAGGCGGAGGACGAGCTCGCCGATTTCCGGGTCTACCGCCCGGGCCGGCGCGGCGGTGGGCCCGTGCGGGTCCTGCGCGGCGACGACGGCGTGCGCATCGTCGGCGCCGTGATCGAGGACGAGCTGTCCCGTCTCGACGACGCGGCGGCCGAGGAGCGCCTCGCCGCGTACGTGGAAGAGCGTCGCCTGCAGCCGCTGCTCGTGCGCGCCGGCGCGAAGAAGGGCATCACGGTCAAGGTGGGGGAGCGGGAGGTGCCGTACCGTGCCTGAGCGGATCGGCGTGCTCGGCTCGCTCTGCAACCCGCCGCACGTCGGCCACGTCGCGCTGGCTCGGGCCGCCACGGACCAGCTCGGGCTCGCCCGGGTGCTGCTCGTGCCGACGGGCATGCCGGCGCACCGGCCGGAGCCCGCCGAGGCGCCCGCCGTGCGGCTGCGTCTGGCCGAGGCCGCGGCGACCGACGAGCCCGTGCTCGAGGCCTCGTCGGTCGAGGTGGATCGGCCCGGCCCCTCCTACATGGCCGACACGCTCGAGCTGCTGCGGCCGCTCGGCGAGCTCGTGCTCCTGCTCGGCTCCGACCAGTACGCGACGCTGGATGCGTGGCACGAGCCCGATCGCGTGCGTCGCCTCTGCCGGATCGCCGTCGCCGAGCGCCCCGGCGAGCCGCTCGCGCACGGCGACCACCTCGAGATCGCGATGGCGCCGGTCGACGTGGCGAGCTCCGAGATCCGCCGCCGCGTGGCCGCGGGTGAGCCGATCGACGGGCTCGTGACGCCGTCCGTCGCGGGCCTGATCGCAGCCGAGGGGCTGTACCGCTGAGGGCCCGTGGCCGTTCGGTGAATCCGTGTCGAATCCGGCTCCGGGGCGTGGTACGGTGACGGCGTGTCGGGAGCAAAGGACTGACCCGCTGAGCGACTCCGCCCTCCTCGCCGAGCAGATCGCCGCGATCGGGGCCGAGAAGCTCGCCGAGGACATCGTCCTGCTCGACATGCGCGGCGTGGTGGACTACACCGACTGGTTCGTGGTCATGAGCGGTCGCAACCCCCGCCAGGTGCAGGCGATCGCCGAGGAGATCGCCGAACGGCTCAAGCGCGAGCACGGCCTGCTGGCCGGTCGCATCGAGGGGCTCAAGGAGGGCGCCTGGGTGCTGCTCGACTACATCGACGTGGTCGTCCACGTCTTCGATCCGGACGCGCGCGAGACGTACCGGCTCGACGAGCTCTGGGGCCAGGTGCCCCAGCGCGCGATCGCCGGGGACTAGCGGCGCCCGCTCACGAGCCGCTGCTATCCTGCGGCCTCCCGGGCCCATAGCTCAGCTGGGAGAGCGCCGCGCTGGCAGCGCGGAGGTCAGCGGTTCGATCCCGCTTGGGTCCACTCTCCGCGGTCGGTCCGCGGTCCCTCTGCGGTCCGCCACCCGCCCGGACCGCCCGCCGCCCCGCACGCTTGCGGCGTGGACGCCGCGGGCCTGACCTCCGCCGAGGCGGCGACACGCCTCGTCCGTGACGGCCCGAACCTGCTGCCCGCCGCCCGTCGCACGCCGGCCTGGCGGCGGCTCCTGGCGTAGTTCGTGCACTTCTTCGCGCTGATGCTGTGGGTCGCGGCCGGCCTCGCCGTGCTGGCCGGGTTGCCGGCGCTCGCCTGGGCGATCGCCGCCGTGATCGTCCTCAACGCGGTGTTCGCGTTCGCGCAGGAGCAGCGCGCCGAGCACGCCGCCGAGGCGCTGCATCGGCTCCTGCCGCGCCGCTGCCGCGTCCTGCGCGATGGGGCGGCCCACGAGATCGAGGCCGACGGCGATCGTGATCGGGCAGCTCGCCAACGCCTTCGCCTGCCGCAGCGCGGTCGCGCCGCCGTGGCGGCTGGGCTGGGCCTCGAACCACCTCCTGGTCGGCGCCGTCGCGATCGAGGCGGTCCTGATCGCGCTCACCTTCCTCGTCGCGCCCGTGGCGGACCTGCTCGGGCAGGCCCCGCCGCCCATGGCCGGCTGGGCCGTCGCGGCCTGCGCCGCCCCGGCCGTCTTCGGCGCGGACGCCCTCCACAAGGCGCTGCGGCGGCGGCGCGATGTGCCGGAATCGGCGATCATCAGCGCGTGGAGCCCGACCGCCGCACCCGGATCCTGGAGGCCACCTGCCGCGTGATCGCGGCCGACGGCGCGCCTGGCGTGCGCGCCGGCGCGATCGCCCGCGAGGCGGGCGTCTCGCGCGGGTTGCCGCTCTACTACTGGCCCACGGTGGAGGCGATCGTGCTGGCCGCCTTCGCCCACCACGAGGAGCGCGAATGGGCGCGCTCCGATCGCGAGCTCGCCGGGCTCGACGACCCGCTCGAGCGGCTGCGCTTCCTGCTCCTCGACGAGATCGCAGACACGGAGCGCGCCCGCACGTATCGCGCCATCTGGGCCGAGTACGAGCGCATCGCGGCCTTCGACCCCGACGTGCGCGCGCTCGTCCGGGCGCGTGGCGAGCGCTGGGAGGCCGCGCTCGCCCGCGCGCGCGGCGCTGCCCGCGGGGCGGGGCGGATCCGCGCCGACGTCGATCCCGAGACCGCCGCGGCCCGCCTCGGCACGCTCGCGGTCGGGCTGATCTGGCACCTGCGCTGCCAGACCAAGGAGCCAGCCGACGTGCGTGCGCTGCTCGAGGGCGAGCTCGCGGCGCTCGCCCTGCGCGGCTAGGGCAGGTCCATGCGGCCGAGTCGGACGCCGGCGAGGACGACGGCGATCACGGTCACGCCCAGCAGGGCGACCACGCCGGTCTGGGCCGACAGGGTCGGCACGAGGCCGTCCTCGAGCGGGGACAGGCCGCCGTCGGTGATGGCCCGGCCCCAGGCGGTCATTGAGAAGCGCTCCGCCGAGGGCGCCACGGTGGCGATCGCGCCCTCCCAGATCAGGACGTAGACGATGCCCGCGACCAGCGCGCGCTTCAGCAGCAGGCCCACAGCCACGAAGACGGCGGCGTAGACCGCTGCGACGAGCGCGGTCCCGGCGAGGCCGCGCGCGATGTTGTCCGTGCCGACGCCCAGGTGGACGCCGAAGTAGGCGGCGGCGAGCAGGGCGGGGGTGAGCAGCACGAACGAGCAGACGATCGCCGCCAGGGCCTTCTCGGCCGCGATGCGGAGGCGCGACAGGCGCGCCGTCGCGAGGTAGACGATCGTGCCCGACTCGCGCTCGTCGCCGATCGCCGTGACCGCGAGAACGAGCGCCACGAGCGGGGTGACGGTGGTTACGAGCAGCCGACCCACGATGATCGCCTGCGCGTCCGGGGTGACGTCGCCGCGGACGATTCCGAGGATCACGAAGAAGGGCACGCTGGCGACCGGTAGCAGGAGGGCGAGCGAGCGCCTGCGCAGGAGCAGGGCACGCACGGTCAGGCGGGTGACGGTCACCGCCGCACCCCCCGGGCGCGCTCGGTCAGGTAGCCGTAGACGCTCTCGAGGTCCTCATCGATCGGCGACACCCCCGCCAGGCCCGCACCGGCATCGCGGGCCAGCGCGGGCAGGCTCAGCGCGAGCTCGTCGGGTCGGCTCGTCTCCACGAGCAGCGCGTCGTCGGCGCCGTCGACGCGCTGCCCCCCCGCGCGGCCCGGGAGGGACGGCGCGAGCCGCCGCGGGTGGTCCGTCACGATGCGGACCCGTCGTGGGCGCTCCTCCATCAGGGCGCGCAGGGCGGGCGGCGAGCCCTCCGCGACGAGGCGGCCGTTGACGAGGACGAGGACGCGATCGGCGACGCGCTCCACCTCGCCGAGCACATGGCTTGAGAACACGGTGGCGACACCCTCGCCGCCGAGCCGACGCAGCAGCTCGATGACGCCCTCGCGCTGCCCCGGGTCGAGGCCGTTCAGCGGCTCGTCGAGGATCAGCACGCGCGGGCGGTGGACGAGCGCCTGGGCGATCTTGACGCGCTGGCGCATGCCCTGCGAGAAGCCCTTGACGTCGCGGTCGGCGACGTCGACGAGATCGACGGCGCGCAGGGCCTCGATGGTCGCTGCGCGCGCGTCGGACACGCCGCGCAGACGCGCACACGCCTCGACGAAGCCGCGCGCGGTCAGGCCCGGCCAGACGCCGTCGCCGTCGGGCACGAGGCCGAGGGCGGCACGAGCGGTGCCGCTGCGGCGCGGGTCCTCGCCGAGGATGCGGACGGCGCCCTCGTCGGGTCGCGCGAGGCCGGCGGCGAGGCGGATCGCCGTGGACTTGCCGGCGCCGTTGTGGCCGAGCAGGCCCGTCACGCCGGGCTCGATCGCGAACGACACGTCGCCGACCGCGACGGTGTCGCGGAACCACTTCGACACGCGCTCGAACTCGAGCAGCGTGCTCATGCGCCCCGCCTGCGGTAGCGCAGCCAGAGGATGCCGATGCAGACCGCGCAGACGACGGCGTTGGCCACGATCAGCGGCACGGCGTCGGGCCGGTTCTCGACCACGAACGGGCCATCGCCGCCCGTGATCTGCTCGCCGCCGATCATGATCTGGGCGAGCCAGACCGGCAGGGCCTGGAGGTTGATCATGCGCGCGTTGAGGCCGAGGTCCGCGACCTCGGCGAGGGCGCCGGCAGCGAGGCCGGAGATCACGAGGAGCAGGATGAAGCCGACGCTCGCGAACGCTCGGCGGCTCGTCAGCGACGCCACGGCGAGGCCCATCAGCGTGTAGACGAGGGCGATCAGGAGGCCGCCGGCCAGGATGGCGGGGATCTCACGCAGGTTGTCGCCGATGTAGGCGAGCGGCTCGGTGGCGAAGAAGACGTTGCCGACGTAGAGCACGGCGAGGGGGAGCGTGGTTACCGCGAGCAGCGGGACGAGCGAGGCGAGCACCTTGCCGAGCACGTACTCGCGGGGGCTCATGGCGGTCGACAGGTAGAGGTCGAGGACGCGGCTGCGGCGGTCCGGGCAGATCGTCTCGGGGATCACGATCGCCGCGTAGGCCCAGATCGCGAAGCCGATCAGGGTGTAGTAGGCGGCGTACGGGACGAGGTCGGTCGGCAGCTGCTCGACGAGGTCGCCGCCGAGCAGGCTCTTGACGCCGAGGACGGTGACGGCGGGTCCGAGGGCGATCAGGGCGAGGACGATCGGCACGACCTTCGCGGTCCACGGCCGCCGCGCGCCGAGGGCGCGCAGCGCGCTCCAGCGCGCCATCGAGGCGACGGCGCGACGGGTCGAGCCGCGCAGCTCGCCCGAGAACGGCCGATAGCGGACATCGTGGATGCGCGCGCTCATCCGATCGCCTCCAGGAGCTCGTCTTCGATCGACGGGCCGTCGGGGGTGAGGCGCCGCAGACCGGTGCCCGCCTCGGCGGCCGCGTCGCGGATCGCGTCGCGATCGTCCGGGCCGGTGATGCGGGCGCGCAGGCGTCGGTCGCCGGCCGGCTCGACGGCGACGCCGCGGGAGGCCAACAGGGCCATCAGGGCGGCGGGATCCGTCACCGTCTCGACGAGGATGGAGTCGTCCTCGCCGGCGCGCGCGGCCAGCGGGCGGTCGAGGGTGACGCGACCGCTGCGCATCACCACGACGTGATCGCAGGTGCGGCGGATGTCGTCGAGGATGTGCGACGAGATCAGGACGCGCACGCCGAGGTCGTGCGAGACGCGCCGGATCACCTCCAGCATCTCGGTGCGTTGCGCCGGGTCGAGGCCGTTCGTCGGCTCGTCGAGGATGATCAGCTCGGGCGCGTGGACGAGGGCCTGCGCGAGCTTGACGCGTTGGCGCATGCCGAGGGAGAACGAGCCGATCACCCGCGAGCGCTCCTCCTCGAGGCCGACCGCGAAGAGGACCTCGGAGGCGCGTCGGATCGCGTCCGCGTGGGACAGGCCGCGCAGCTCCGCGAGGTGGCGCACGAGGTCGGCGGCCGTCAGCTCGGGCGGCAGGCACTCGTGCTCTGGCGCGTAGCCGATCCGGCGGCGGACCCGATCGCCCTCGCGCGCCGTGTCCGCGCCGAGCACGCGCACCGCGCCCGCGTCGAGTCGGACGAGGCCGAGGATGGCCTTCATCAGCGTCGACTTGCCCGCCCCGTTGCGGCCGAGGAGCCCGGTGGCGGGCGCGTCGATCGCGAGGTCGACGCCGTCGAGGGCCGTGACCGGACCGTAGCGCCGCGTCGCGCCGTGCACCTCGATGGCGGGGACGCCGCTCACGGGTACAGCCTACGCGGGATCGTGGATACTCCGGACGTGGAGGCGCTGACGATCGAGAGCCTGCCCGCGTATCTCGTCGCGCGCGGGGCGCTGCCCGCGGGCGCGGAGGCTGAGATCGTTCCGCTGGGCGGCGGCATCTCGAACGACGTCTGGCGCGTGCGTTGGCCCGACGGCGGCGACGGCATCGTGGTCAAGCAGGCGCTGCCGTTCCTGCGCGTCGCCGAGGTTTGGGCGTACGACGTCTCCCGCAGCGCCGTCGAGCACCGGGCGCTGCGGGAGATCGGCCGGCTGCTCGGGCCGGGTCATGCGCCCGCGGTGGTGTTCACGGACGACGAGCGTCACGTCTTCGGGATGACCTGCGCACCCACCGGCGGCGCGCCCTGGAAGGAGCGGCTGCTCGCCGGCACGATCGACGTGCGCGACGCCTATCGCGCCGGCGACCTGCTCGGCCGCATCCACGCCGCCTCGGCGGCCGCCCGCGCGGCCGCCCCCGCCGTCGCCGCCCAGGCGACGCTGGTCGAGGGCCGCATCGACCCCTACCACCGTGCGACCGCCGACCGCCACCCGGACCTCGCACCCATGATCGACGCGGAGGTCGAGCGGCTGCTCGCGACGCGCCGGGCGCTCGTCCTCGGCGACTACGCCCCCAAGAACCTGCTCGCCTACCCGGACCGGATGCTGGTGCTCGACGTCGAGGTCGCGCACTGGGGCGATCCGGCCTTCGACGTCGCCTTCTGCCTCAACCACCTGTGCCTGAAGGCGCTGCACCTGCCGCGCCAGCGGGCGCTCCTCGTGGCGCTGGCCCGCGCCCTCCACGGGGCGTACGCCGAACAGGCCCCGGGCCTCGCCGACGAGGCGGCGGTGGTGGCCGAGCTCGGGATCCTGATGGTGGCCCGGGTCGACGGCAAGTCGCCCGCCGAGTACCTCGACCAGGTTGGCCGTGAGCGCGCACGGGCTCTCGGGCGATCACTGGTCCTCGACCCGCCGTCGACGGTGATGCGGGCGCTCGAGCGCGTCGAGGTGGGAGCGTGAGCCGGATCGCCGCGGTGACGGCGTTCGAGATCCTCGACTCGCGCGGGCGCCCGACGCTGGAGGCCGAGGTCGCGCTGGACGACGGCACCCGGGCGCGGGCCAGCGTGCCCTCGGGCGCGTCGACCGGTCGCCATGAGGCGCTCGAGCTGCGCGATGGCGATCCGGGCCGCTACGGCGGCCGCGGCGTCCTGCGTGCCGCCGGTCACGTGTCCGGCGAGATCGCCGAGCGCCTACGCGGTATCGACGCGCGCGACCAGGCGGCGGTCGATCGGGCGCTCGTCGAGCTCGACGGTACGGCCGACCGCTCGCGACTGGGCGGCAACGCGCTGCTCGCGGCGTCCGTGGCCTGCGCCCGCGCCGGGGCGCTCGCGGCGGGGCTGCCGCTCTGGCGCCATCTCGGAGGCGCGCCCTACGCGCCGCTGCCCCGGCCGATGGTGAACGCCCTTTCGGGGGGACTGCACGCCGGCCGATCCGTGGACCTGCAGGACTATCTCGCGATCCCGCTCCGCGCCGAGACCTTCCCGCAGGCGATCGAGGACGTCGCGCGGGTCCTCGCCGCGCTCGCGGTCGAGCTCGGCGAGCTCGGTCGCACGCTCCTGCGCGCCGACGAGGGCGGCTTCGCCGCATTCGGCGCCAACGAGGACGGGTTGATCATCCTGACCCGCGCGATCGAGCGCGCCGGCCTCGAGCCGGGCGTCG
>JBMTER010000019.1:0-14519 GCA_049433345.1 Gaiellales bacterium
CGGCTCCAGGCCCCCGGCCGCGCCGCGTCGGTGCGGTTGCCCCGGCGGGCGTCGGATGCGAGCCGCCCGAGCGCGATCTCGCCGACGTTGGACTCGAGGTGGGGGTCGAGGCCGGTGGCCTCGGCGAACGCGCTCGCATCCCCCCCGCCGAGGGGGCAGCAGGCGATGCCCATCGCGGTCGCGACGAGCCAGAGCGTCTGGTAGAAGGCGCCGACGTTGCGCAGGGTGGTCGCGTAGGCCATGCCCTCGTACTTCCAGCTGATCCGGGCGAAGCGGCTCGCGACCGTCAGCAGCACCTGCGGGCGCACCTGCCCGCCCGTCGCCCCCGTCGCGTCGACGAGCATCCGCTCCACCGCCGGGGTCAGCCGATCGAGGTGCTCGAGGGCGTGGCGGTCGGGGTCGTAGTGGTAGAGCCCCGGCTCGAGACCCTCGCAGCGATCGACCGCGAGGTAGAGCTCGAGGTCGTAGGTCGCACCGCCGCTCGGGTAGGGTCGGCTGGTCTGCTCGTACGGCGCCTCGTCGCTGGCGGCGGCGTGCCAGCGCACCCGGGCGCTGCGGAACAGCAGCTCGCTCAGCTGGTCCAGGTCGAGGGGGCGCTCGTCGTGGTCGCGGCCCGCGAAGCGCTGCTCGACCGCCTCGGTCAGGGGCATGTCCGTGCCGCGCAGGGCCTCGATGTCGTGGACGGGGAGGTCGATCACGCGCGTGCCCATCGGCGGCTTCAGCGCGGGCTCAGGGGGCTGCTGCCCCGCGAGGTGGTAGGTGGCGTGGGCCGGGTAGCGATGCCGCCCGCGACGGGAGCGGAAGTGCGCGGCGACGTCGTGCCACGCCCAGGGCCGCAGACGCGGATCCTCCGCCTCGGACAGGCCACCGGGCGCCGGCGGCGGTAGGCCGACGCCCGCCTCGACGAGGGCGGCCACGATCACGCCGACGTCCGCCGCGTCGAGGCCCGTGTCCCCGGCGGCCACGGGCTCCGCTGGCCCCACGAGCCGCATCAGGAGCGCCCGCACGCGCTCGTCGAGGCAGGTCAGGACGACGTGCTCGCCCGGATGCTCGACGACGAGGGCGCCCTCCTCGACGCGCATCACGGCGAAGCGCGAGATCCCCACCGGCTCCTGCACCGCACGCAGGTCGCGCACGAGCGTGCCGCCGACCTGCTGCACCCGCAGGAGCGGTCGCCCGTCGGCATCGCGCAGCTCCTGGTCGAGGAGGCCCGCCCGCGCCATGCGCCGCAATGCGGCCAGGACGTTCACGAGCTGGTCGAAGCCCGCGTCGGCCGACAGTTCGGGCTCGGTGCGCCAGTCGGCGAGCAGCTCGCAGACGGGGCGGAGCGATGCCGGGACCCTCCGCACCGCGCCGGCGCCGAACACCCACGCCTCGCCCTCGTGATCGGCGCTGCGCACTCCGCGCGCCCAGCGGTAGGCGATGCGGTCGGGCGCGACGCCGCGGCCGCGGACACTCGCCACGGGATCACCGCCCACGAGGGCCTCCCCGCCCATCAGATGAAGACTCCGATCGGGTTGAGGTCCTGCTCGGCCCGCGGCTGCGGCAGCCAGCCCAGCTCGACGGGGACGTCGTAGAGGCGCCCCGGGCCGAGTCGCGCCCAGAAGTGACGCAGGCCCGGGACGACGACCTTCGCGACGGGCAGGCCGATGTCGGGGCGGGTCTGGTCGAGGACCAGGAACTCGAGGCCCCGGTCCTCGACGATGCCCCGGGCGATGCGCACGTCCTCGCCGCTGTCGTCCGTGGAGCGGTCCACCCAGTCGCCCAGCCGGGTCGCCGGGCCGTCGGACGGCTCGAGGTGGGGCTCGCGCTCCAGGGTGGCCGTCCGCCACCACTGCAGGGCCTCCGGGTCGTCGTACGCGTAGCGGCCGTCGCGGTCGACGTTGACGACCGCCGGCAGGAACTGGTTCAACTCGGTCAGGGCGCGGACCGTGGCGATCCGCGGATCGAAGTGGGCGCCGAAGGCGAAGAGGATGTCCTCCGGGGAGCGGTCGGTGCGCCGGCTGATCGCCGCGACGACGGGGATGCCGAGATCGCTCGTGAGGTCGAGGGCCCAGACCTCGCGCCCGAGCGACGCGTAGTGCTGGACCAGGCGGTCGACGTAGGGATCCTCGAACGAGGCGAGGTCCACGGCCGGGCGCCGCACGCGGTTGTACCACCAGAGGGCGACGGCGTCGCGCTCGACCAGCTCGAAGAAGCCCTGGGCGATCGCCTCCTCGAGCGTGTTGCCGGCGGCGTTCCCGTTCGAATCCCCCCAGGCGAAGAACTGCTCTTCGGGGAACGGGTAGCCGAAGTAGAGCATCTGCGTCGGCAGCCACTTGTGCGCGTCGTCGGTGAGCGACCAGAGGGGCGACCAGTCGAGCTCGAAGTCCGGGTCGTACGGACGGGGCACGATGTTGAAGCCGCCGACCCGCTCGGCGTCCGGCCGGCGCTCGGCGTACTGCCGCTCGCTCCAGTGGACGACCGTGCGGGGGTCGATCGCGTGGTCCCCGAGATCGGCGAGGGTGCCGCGGCGCCGGGGCTCCGTGCCCGTGTAGTTGCCCGAGAAGCGCTCCAGCGCCTCGCACAGCCCGCTCGCCCGGGCCTGCTCGGGGCTCATGCCCTTCCCGGCGCTCGACTGGCGGAGGCCCGACTTCAACCCGGCGAGGTTCCCGCGCCGCATGGCGAGGTTGTGGCCTGCGAACACGACGTTGACGAGCGGCGAGTCGCCCGCGGGCAGCGGCTCGAGCGCGGTCACGGCGCCCGTGATCGGGCTGACGTGGTGCTCGTAGCGGGCGATCGTCGCGGCGGGATTCGCGGCGCGATGCCCGCCGTCGGCGCGGAAGGCCTTCGGCGACGCCTCCAGCACCACGGGCTCCGGTGCGCGATCGGGGCCGTGGGAGCCGTCGCCGCAGGCGGGGCACTGCGGACGGCGCACGAGGTGGTGGCGCGTCAGGGAGCCGTCCGCGCGCACGTACGTGCGGAGGTCGGTCCCGAAACCCGCCGGCGCCGGGGTCGCGCGCAGCCAGTCGACGACGATGCCCGCGGCGAGGCCCATCGCCGCCGCGTCGGACGCGAACGGCGGATGCACGAGGTGCCCGACGCGGCTGCCGAGGTACGACTCCACCTGCCGCGCCTGGCGCAGGCGATCGGCGAGGCACTCCCAGCACGCCGTCTCGTCGGGCACGAGGTACGGACCCACCCAGACGACCTGCCCGCCGGGGCGGGCCAGGAGCCAGGGGCGACCGAGCGCCAGCCGGCGCGCGTTCAAGTCGGGGAGCGCCTCGTCGAGGTAGTCGTCCACGAGCACGACCGCGACGTCGTGCTCGGCCTCCGCGTCGACCACGGCGTGCCCCGCCTCCGCCAGGGCCGTGCGCATCGCCGTCGGGTCGATGCCGGCGAGGGCGACCAGGCCGACGACGGGCCGCGCGGGCGGCGGCGCGCCGCGCTCGCGGAGGTAGCCGAGGTGCTCCCAGCGCGCGAGCAGCAGGTAGAGCGCCTGCGTCGGCATCGCGCCTGCATCGACGAGGTCGCGCACGGACGGCGCGCCCTCGTGGATCGCCCGCGCGACGGCGATCGGCCCCTGCCCCTTGATCACGATGTGGCCGCGCTCGGAGACGAGGTACGCCGCATCGCCCTCCACGAACACGGGCGCGTAGTCGGGCCGGAACTCGGGGTTGTCGATCACGAGTCGTCAGCCTCGCGACGTGGTTCGCGGGCGGGCAGGGGCGCCCGCTGGCGCGAAACGGCGCGGGGGCGACGTTGCCGTCTCCCCCGCGCCGTCCTGCGTCGATCCCGCGCTGCCGCGGAGTCGATCAGCGGCTCACCCGGCCGAGCCGGCCGAGCCGAGGGAACCGGCCGAGCCGATGGTGGTGAGGAACGTGCCCGCCGTGCCCGCGGTGGAGGCGGTGCTGGCGGACGATCCGCCGCTCGCCGCGGACAGGAGCTCGTCCGACATGGCCTCGGGATCGGGGAGGACGAGGTAGTAGGCCGAGGGCGAGTTCTCGACCACCTTGATGCTCATTCCCTCGGGCACCTCGACGCCCGCCTCCCGCAGCACCGAGGCGGCGTCGGCCATGAGCTCCGCCTTGAAGTCGGCGTCGGTCAGCGCCCGCGCGTAGAGGTCGGCCAGGGCACGTCCGGACTGCTCGTCGTTCACGGTCTTCTCCTTCTGGATGGCTTGGTACGTCGACCGAAGCGGGAGACCCGCACGCACTCCTCGGGCGACATTCCGATCCGCCGTGGGCGAGATCGAAAGCCACGCTATGGGCCATCTCGACGGCTGACAAGGGGGCTAGCCCCGCCGCGGCGGAGCAGGTCGATCGGCCCGCGATCCCGCTCGACCGCTGGCGGGAGCCGTCAGGCCAGGTACGGCAGCCGCGCCTCGAAGCGCGTGCCGCCGGCGGGGCGCGGACGCAGCGAGCACTCGCTGGCGATCGCCCGGATCGCGGCGAGGCCGAGACCGTCGTGCGTCTGGGCCGCGACGCCCCGGCCGTCGTCGTCGACGGTGATCGTGAGCGCGCCGGGCCAGAGCTCCGCCCGCACGTCGACCGCGTCGGCGCCCCCGTGCTGGACCGCGTTGCCGACCGCCTCCACCACCACGGAGTTGAAGAGCCGCAGCGCGGGCGCGGGCATGGCCTCCGGCACGCGCATGCTGATCGCCACCTGCGGCCACACCGCCGCCAGCACGGCGGCGTCGTGGGGCGCGGCCTCGTTGGCGGCGGCCGGCGCCGCGAGCTGCGCGACGATCGCCGGGAGGGACCGCTCGGCCACCTCGTCGAGCACGGCGAGGGCGTGGTGGCGGAGGTCCTCCGGGGTGTCCACGGCGAGCGCCCCGGCCACCGCGAGCAGCTGGCTCTGGACGGTCGCGTGCAGGGACTCGGCGGCCGGGGGGGTCGCCTCGAGCGCGCGGACCCGCTCGCGGACGACGACCGCGGCGACGGCGAGGCCGTCGAGGACGGCGGCGGTGCGCAGCTCGCGGATCGCCGACGACCAGACGCGGATGCCGGGCAGGAAGAGCCCCATGCCGAGCGCGCAGACGAGCCCGAGGATGGCCACCGACAGCGCCTCCCCGCCGATCAGGGAGCCCCAGATGCCGCCCGCCAGGGCGCCGAGCGCGGCCACCCAGCCGCCGACGAGGAACCACTGCGCCCGCGACGACGCCCGCCGCACGGCCGACAGGCGCAGCACGCGATCGAGGGCGGTTGTCCCGACCGTGATCACCGCGATGTCGACGAACGCGGCGGCCCACAGCCCGGAACCCGCGGCGAGGGTGGCGACCAGCACGCTGAAGGCGTTGAGCAGCGCGATCGCCAGCCACGGGATGCCGTAGGGCGCGGGGGCGATCCGGTACCAGCGCGGCGGCCGCGACGGGGCGGGCGCCGCCGCGGTCCGGCCGACGGGGATGCGCACGTCGCGTCCGTGGCTGATCACGAGCACCGTGCCCGTGGACGCGCGCTCGAACGTCGCGACCAGCGGCGGGCGCGGCACGGCGCCATCCTGCTCGAGCAGCAGCTCGGCGGTGCTGAGCGCGGCGCGGTCGATGGCCTCCGGCGGCAGCGGCTCCGGCGGGTCCGCCACGGTCGGGGCGACGCCGCGGGGACGGCAGACGACGGCGAGCGCGCCGGCCAGGTCGTCGGCGCGGGTGACCGGGTGCAGCAGGTGGGCCGCGCTGCGCACGTCGTCGCGGGCGACGCGCTCGAGCTGGTCGGCCCATGCGGGCGCGGCGGCCGTCCCCTGCTCGCGCGCCTCGTCGGCGAGGCGGACGAGCGCCGGCAGCGTGCGCTCGCGCAGCAGTCGCCCGACGACGCGGGACCGGTACGCCTCCAGCTCGGTCGAGCGGCTGAGCGCGTCGCGCGTCTCCCGCGCCCGCACCTCGGAGGCCCGCAGCGAATCGGCCAGCTGGTCGCGCCACGAGAACGCGAACGCGATGATGCTCGCCGTGCTCACCCAGGTCAGGGTGGAGAAGAGCACCAGCGTCAGCGGCGCGATGAGCGGCGGCGGATCCGGCAGGTCCACGGGCGCGAGCACGAGGGCCTGCACGACGCCCCCGATCGCCCCGATCAGCGCGAACAGCGCGACCATGCGCAGGCCGTTGCGCGGCGTCGGGGACCAGCGCAGCGCGGGCCGCCGCACGACGAGCAGCACCGCGCCCTGCGCGATCCAGGCCGCGACGTTCGCGAGCACGAGCGCGCGGATCCAGGCGCCCTCATCGGGCCCGTCGGTCGCGACCGGCCCCCCGGCGAGGCCGAAGAGGAGCGGCACGAGCCACGGGATCAGCCCGAGCCCGTGCGGGCCGGGCAGCCGGCTCAGCGCCGCGCGCGCGCCGGCGCGCACGCGCGACGGCGTCATCCGACGTCGCCGATCAGGCGGATGCACGCGGTCGCCGCCACCACGCGCGCGTTCGTGGTGCGGTCCCCGGCGTCGATCCCGAGCACGTCGAGGATCGAGGTGATGGCGTGCTCGACGGACTTCGTCGTCGTGCCGCACGTCTCCGCGATCGTCGCGTTGCTGGCGCCGCCGGCCAAGAGGCGCAGCACGCGCTCCTGGTGGGCCGACAGCCCCCGACCGCTGAGCGTCGCGATCGGCGCCTCCTCGATGATGGCGGGGTCGATCATCGTGTCGCCGGCGCGCGTGACGTGGACCGCGCGGACGACGTCGGCGATGTCGTCGGTGCGCCGCTTCAGGAGGTACGCCCACCCGGACAGGTCGTCCTGCGGCAGCCGCCCGAGCACGTCGGCGCTCGCGTGGTTCGAGAGGATCACGACCCCGCACTGCGGCAGCCGCTCGCGCACGGCGAGGCCGGCGGCGAGGCCGCCCTGCGGGCTCAGGAGCGGCTGCCCCTGGCTGAGCACGAGGTCGACGACGACGGCATCCGGCTGGGAGTCCACCAGCGCGTCGACGAGCTCGGCTGCGGTGCCGTACTCGTCCACCTGGCGGATGTCGGCGGCGCCGCACAGGGACCGCGCCAGCAGGTGGCGGAAGAACGGCTCGTCATCGAGGATCGCGATGCGCAAGGGCACTCCAGCTCGGCGGACGAGACGTTCGGCGCCGGACCATTGTCGCCCACGGGCGCGACGCGTCAAGTGCGACCGCACACCGGCTGACGAGATCGCGTCATGGCCAGCGGGCCACGCTTCCGGTTGGGGCCATGGCGCATCGGTTTCCTCAACCGCGTGTCGCAGGTTCGAGTCCTGCCGGGGGCACTCAGTTTATTGGCTTATTCAGTGATATAGAGGGCACAACAGCGAGTCTCGCCCTAAGGGCTGCTGCTGTGATTGGGCCCCGGCGCCGACCGGCGACTCCTCGCCGACCGCGGCATCTGCTCCTGGCCGCCCCGGCGCGTCGCCGCATGCGGCTGCGGCGTCAACGCGCCCTCACGCTCCCCCCCACACGTCCTCGTGATAGCGATCGGGGCCGAGCTCCTGCCCCCCGCCGGCAGCTGAACCCGCGCCGATCTCGGCGAACGCGCCGCGCACGGCCGGGGCCATCTGCGCGCCGTCACCGCAGACGTAGACGTGCGCGCCCGCGGCCAGGAGCGAGGCGACGGCCTCGCCGTTGGCACGCAGGCGGTCCTGCACGTACTGGCGCGGCTGGCCGGGCTCCCGGGAGTAGGCCCAGTCGACCCGCACGATGCCATCCGCCGCCCACGCGTCCCACTCGTCGCCGTAGATGCGATCGTGGTCCGATCGGCGGCAGCCGGCGATCAGCATCGCCGGGCCGACCTCGACGCCCATCGCCCGCTGGTCGTGACGATGCTGCACGAACCCGCGGAACGGGGCCAGGCCGGTCCCGGCGCCGACCATGATGATCGGCAGTGACGTGTCGGCGGGCAGATGGAATCCGGAGTCGACGGGCGAGATCGCGGCGGTGATCCGATCGCCGGCCTCGAGCTCGAGGAGGTGCGTCGAGCAGATGCCGCGATAGGTGCCGTGGCCGGAGCGCGCCGGCCCGATCACCTGTCCGACGGTGATGGTCGCCCGCCGCGGGTCGGCAAGCGGAGACGATGAGATCGAGTACGAGCGTGCACGCAGCGGGGTAGCGAACGCGAGCAGATCCTCGAGCGCGAACGGCGGTCGCCCGCAGTCCTCGAGCAGATCGGCGATGCTGCGGCGCCGCATCGTGATCGCCGCGGCGAAGCTGGCGTCGTCGGCATCGACGAGCCGCCGCAGCTCCTCCGGCGCCTGCGCTCCCGCGCGGGCGACGATATCCGCCAGCGCCAGGCGTGTGGCGGGGGCCTGCAGATCGAGATAGCGGCGCAGGAGGTCGCGGACCGCGATCGGCACCCCCGTCGGAAACGACGCCCCCGCGAACGACGACGTCGACAGCTCGACGACGTGATTGCCGGTCCGGCCCAGCAGGTGCAGCATGCGGTCGACGGTACGCCGGCTGTTCAGCGCGAACACCGATAGGTGGTCGCCGGCGCGGTACGTCGCGCCTTCGGGGAGCTCGAGGTCGATGTGGTGCGTCGACCTCTCCGACGGGTCGTCACCCGTGCGGCGCTGGAGCTCGCGCGCCTCGACGACCTCCAGCTGGCGCATGTCGAGCAGGTTGTCGGCGGCGATCGTCGCCGGCAGCGCGTGGAGCTTCGTGACCACCCAGGTCGGCGCCGGCGCCGTCACCTCTGCATCGGCGAGGCCCAGCGACCCCCACACCCGTCCGAGCCACGACAGGCCGGTCGACAGCACGTCACCGGCGGCGTCCCCCTCGCCGCGGTCGACGAGCACATCCGCGCCCGCCGCGCGCAGCTGCTCGTCGAGCTCCTTCGGGATCCGCATGTAGGTCAAGTGCCAGCTCGGATCGCCGACGCCGAAGACGGCCGCGCGAACGCCCTGCAGGTTCGGGGACGCCGCGAGCCAGCGATGGAACGATGCCGCGTTCTGCGCCGCGTTGCCGTTGTACGAGGCGGTCACGATCACCACCGGCTGATCGGCCGGCATGCGGCCGGCGATCTCGTCGAGCGCGTTCACCTCGACGGCGAATCCGCGCGCCGCCGCCGCGTCGGCGAAGCGGCGCGCGATGTCCCGACAGGTGCCACCGTTCGAGCCGTAGGCGATCAGGATCGCCCCCTCGGATTCGCCTCCCGCGACGACCGGGCCGGACGCAGGGGCGGATTCCGGCTCGGCCACGACGGCCTCGGTGGTGACCTTGGCGCTCACCGGCATCAGCCCGGCGGGGGCAGCGCCGCCGCGCGGCACGGCCGTCACGTGCAGGTCGGCCGGCTTGACCGTGAGCGCCAGGGTGGTGTGAAGCTCGTAGTCCGGGTCGCGCTCCAGATCGAAGGCGCGCAGGATCATGCCGAGCACCGCCCGCGCCTCGAGCAGGGCGAAGCCCCGTCCGACGCACGCGCGCTGGCCGAGGCCGAACGGGTAGTAGGCGTGCTCGTTGATCTCGTGGCGGCGCTCCGGCAGCCACCGATCGGGATCGAACCGCTCCGGACGGTCCCACCACTCGGGATTGGTGTGGAGGGCCGGGAGGAAGACGATCACGTCGGTGCCCGCGGGCACCCGGTAGCGCCCCAGCAGCACCTCGTCGCGAAACGGGCGTCGGAGGAATGCCGGCAGGATCGGCGACAACCGGAGCGACTCCATGAACACCCGGTCGAGCGCATCGAGTCGATGCACCTGCTCCCAGCTGGGCGTCGCCGCGATGTCCCCTCCGAGCACCTCGTCGATCTCGCGCTGGGTGGCGCTCAGGATCTCGGGGTGCCCGGTCAGGTAGTAGATCGCCCACGTCATGAGCGCGCTCGTCGTCTCGTGCCCGGCGATCAGCAGGGTGGCGACCTGCAGGCGCAGGCTCTCCTCGGGGAGCGGCTCGCCGGTGATCGGATCGACGTCCCACAGCAGCCGGCCGAGGGCATCCCGCGGCCCCGCCTCCTGCCCGCGTGCTCGGCGGGCCGCGATCAGGCGGTCGGCGACGTCGAGCACGACATCGGCGTGGGCCATCTCCTTCGCGTTTCGTCGGCGGCGCAGGCCCTGAAGCGGGATCGGCTCGCGCGCCTTCTTCATCACCATGTCCATGACCGCGAGGAAGTTCGGGATGAAGGACGGCACATCCGAGCGGTGGAGCATGCCGAAGCGATGCCCGAAGCCGGCGATTCCGATCGCCTCGAGCGTCACCCGCAGCGCGAGATCGCCGACGTCGACGCCATCCTCGAAGTCGTCGCGACGGAGGAGCCGCTCCACGGCCTGATAGCCGACCTCGGCGACGGCGGGATACGACTCCTTCAGTCCCGCGGTGGTGAAGGCCGGTGTGACGAGCCGATTGGCCTTGCCCCAGTTCGGCTCGTGCGTGTAGGCGGTCACCAGGCCATCGCCGACGATCTCGCGCATCAGGATCGACGGCATCTTGTCCCAACGCGAGTCGTCGGCGATCTGGGCGACGGCCTCCGGCTGCGAGACGACGATGAAGGACCGCGATGGGATCTGCAGGCGGAAGATCGGTCCGAGCTCCTGCGTCAGCCGCGCCAGGTCCGCGTGCGGCGAGGGATCGCGGAACTGCCCGAGGTCGCCGATCAGGGGACGCGGTCGCGGGTGCGGGATCGCGTCGAAGCCGACGATCTCATCGATGCCCATGGCGAGTCACCCCCGCTCCGCCGACCGCAGCGCGGTCAGCGACCAGATGCCGAGGATGATGCCGCCGATCAGGATGACCAGCCACGCCGTTCCGACCGGCCCCGCCTCGCCGACGAGCAGCGCTCTCCCGGCCTCGAGCAGGAACGTGACCGGGTTGACGTCCGCGATCTCCCGGATCCAGCCGCTCAGCAGGTCGAGCGGGACGTAGACGGGCGCGAGGAACAGGAGCACGAAGAACGGGACCTGCATCAGCGGCGCCACGTTCATCGTTCGGAAGCGCAACGCGATGCCGAGCGCCCACAGCGAGCCGAGGATGTTCGACAGGAGCGCCAGGGCGAACAGCAATCCGACGTCGAGCGGCGAGCCGATCAGGTCGAGGCCGGCGAGCAGCGCGACGACGGTGACGAAGGCCATGATGATCGCCGCGCGCACCATCGCCGACACCACGTACCCGACGAGGATCGCGCTGCGATGGGGCACGGCGAGCAGCAGCCGGCGCGCGAAGCCGCTCTCGAAGTCGCGGGCCGCCGCGAACCCGGTGAAGACCCCGCCGAACATCGAGGCCTGGAACAGCACGAAGACGAACTGGAACGAGGTGTAGCCCGCCGGGTAGTCGAAGCCGGGGACTCGGGCCAGTTCGGCGAGCCCGCCGGCGAGCGCGGCGAAGAACAGCATCGGGAACAGCAGGCTCGGGACGAGCAGAGCGGGCGACTTCAAGAGCACCCTCGTCTGGCGCGACGCGATGCCCGCGACCGCGCTCGTCCAGCCCCGTCTGCGCGTCATGTGCGCAGCAGCCTTCCGCGCAGCGCGACCGCGGCGAGCGCCACGCCGAGCACCATGATGCCGAGCGCGACCGCGAACCCGACGAGCAGGACGGACGGCTCCCAACCGGTGATGATCAGGCTGCGGATCGCGTCGATCAGGAAGGAGATCGGGTTGACGGTCGCGATCCAGCGGAACCAGTCGACCGGGATCAGGTCTAGCGGCAGGTTGACGGTGCTCAGGAAGAGAAGCGTGAACATGATCGGGAACAGCCCCTGTACCGCCTCGCCGCTGCCGGTGCGCAGCGCCGCGGCGATGCCGATCGCGCCGAAGCCGATCGCCATCACGATGACCATCGCGTAGATCACGAGGACGCCGCCGACGCCGGCGGCGATCGTGGCGCCGCCGATCAATCCGGCGGCGAGGTAGAAGGTGGCCTGCAGGACGCCGAAGACCACGGCGCCGCCGAGCTGCCCGATCACGAGGCCCGCGCCGCTCATCGGCGTGAGGGCGAGGCGGTCGAGAAAGCCCGACTCGATATCGGCCGCCAGGTCCGTGCCCGCGCCGGCGGTGGCGAAGATCGCCCCCTGCATGAACGTGATGACGAGCGCGAAGTCGAAGTACGAGACGGATGGGAACCCGGGCAGCGACTCGGAGGCGCGCAGGCCCGCCGAGGTCACGAACAGCATGATGATCGGGAAGGCGATCGCGGGGATGATCGTTGCGGGCTGGCGCAGGGTCCGGCGGACGCTGCGCCAGCCGATCGCCCCCACCTGCAGCGCGAGCGCCGGGGACCCGTTCACGCCTCGTCGCCCTCAGCCGCGGAGTCGCCCGATCCCTGCAGGGTGCGACCGGTCTTCTCCAGGAAGACGTCGTCGAGGGTCGGCTCGCGCAGGCGCAGCTGGTGGATCCGGATCCCCTCTGCATCGAGGGCCCGGACGATCGGCGCGACATCGGCGACGCCGGCGTCGAGGCGGATCGCGGCGCCGGTCGCCGGGGCGGCGATGGCGGTTCCGAACTGCGCGAGCGTGCGCTCCAGATCAGCGAGGCGCGCTGCCTCATGCGGCTCGATCTCGACGCTGGCCCTGCCGATCTCCGCCTTCAGGGCCGTCGGCGTCCCTTCCGCGACGATGGTGCCGTGGTCGATGATGCCGACGCGCCCGGCCAGCGCATCGGCCTCCTCGAGATACTGCGTGGTCAGGAACACGGTCACGCCCTCGTCTCGACTGAGGCGCGCCACCTCGTTCCAGAGCGCGGCGCGGCTCTGCGGGTCGAGGCCGGTCGTCGGCTCGTCGAGGAACAGGACACGGGGCCGGTGGAGCAGCGCGAGCGCGAGATCGAGGCGGCGCTTCATGCCACCCGAGTACCCCCCGACCTTTCGCGCCGCGGCCTCGCGCATGCCGACCCGGTCGAGCAGCTCGCCGCCGCGCCGTTCGATGTCGCTGCGGGACATGCCGTGCAACGCGCCCTGCAGACGCACGTGCTCCCACCCGGTCAGGAAGCGGTCGAGCGCCGCCTCCTGCAGAGCCGCGCCGATCGCGCCGCGCACCCGCGCCCCGTCCTTGACGACGTCGAAGCCCGCGACGAGCGCCGTACCGGACGTCGGCGGCAGCAGGGTCGTCAGCATCAGCACCGTGGTGGACTTGCCGGCGCCGTTCGGACCGAGGAAGCCGTAGATCTCGCCCTCGTCGACCGTCAGGTCGATGCCATCGACGGCACGCGGGCCCTTCTTGAAGGCGCGGGTGAGCGCATGGACCTCGATGGCAGGCACGGCGTCAGGCCTCCCGCCGCCGGCCGCCGATCACCAGCGCCCGCGTCGGGGCGCCGATGGCCTCCCCGGCGAAGCCGATGACCGCGACCACGCCGTGCGGGCCCGGAAACTCCGGCATGCCCCCGACGGCAACGTCGCTGCGCGCGCCGTCGACGGCAGGCGCAACGCCCTCCGCCTGCGCCGGCTGGCTGAGTACGACCGCAAACATCACGACGGCAACTAGGGCCGCGACCCGCTGCGCCAATATCATCCGAGCGTTCCTTTCGACGGCCACGACGGGCCGATCTGGACATCGCTCAGCCAGCGAATTTCGAAAGCGTAGGCTCCCCCCCCTTGCGGAGTCAACTCGGCGCCATTAATCGTGGTGTGAGGATCCTCTGAACAACAAAGGGCTCTAAGGCGTCTGGCTGGCTGCTCCTGATTGGTCTAGGCGAACCCAGTCCCCTGTTCTGGCCACGCACGGCGCCAGGCGACGATGCGCAGTCGCCAGCGGTACCTGTGCGACTGGTCGCCGATCTCCTACTCTCCCCGCATGCGCACGGGGTACGACTACGTCATCGTCGGCGGCGGCTCCGCGGGCTCCGCGCTCGCCAACCGCCTGACGGAGGACGCCTCGACCACGGTGCTCGTCCTCGAGGCGGGTCGCGCCGACCATCCGTGGGAGGTCTACGTCCACATGCCGGCGGCGCTGACCTTCCCGATCGGGAACCCGCGCTTCGACTGGATGTACTCGTCGCAGCCCGAGCCGCACATGCACGGGCGGCGCGTCTACCACGGTCGCGGCAAGGTGCTCGGCGGCTCCAGCAGCATCAACGGGATGATCTTCCAGCGCGGCAACCCGCTCGACTACGAGCGCTGGGCGTCGGACCCGGGCATGGAGACGTGGGACTACGCGCACTGCCTGCCGTACTTCAAGAAGATGGAGGACTGCCGCGCCGGCGCCGACGAGTGGCGCGGCCAGGGTGGCCCCCTGATCCTCGAGCGCGGTCCGGTCGACAACCCCCTCTTCGGCGCCTTCTTCGAGGCCGTCCAGGAGGCCGGCCACGCCCTCACGGCCGACGTCAACGGCTACAAGCAGGAGGGCTTCGCCGCCTTCGACCGCAACGTCCATCGTGGCCGCCGCTGGTCGGCCACGAAGGCGTACCTGCGCCCCGCGATGCGGCGCCCGAACCTGACGGTGCGCACCCACGCGCTCGTCACGCGGGTCGTGATGGACGCGACGGGCGACACGCCGCGCGCCACCGGCGTCGAGGTGTCGTTCAAGGGCCGCGCGGCGGAGCGGATCGACGGCGCGGAGGTGATCCTCTGCGGCGGCGCCTTCAACTCGCCGCAGCTCCTGCAGCTGTCCGGCGTCGGCGATGCCGAGCATCTGCGCTCCGTCGGCGTGACGCCCGTCCACGCCCAGCCGGGCGGCGGCCGGAACCGGCAGGACC
>JBMTER010000020.1:0-14323 GCA_049433345.1 Gaiellales bacterium
ATGCCTGCCAGCAGGCCGCCGTCGACCGGCAGCGCGACGCCGGTCACCCAGGCCGCCTCGTCCGAGGCGAGGTAGACGAAGGCGTTGGCGATGTCGGTCGGGGTGCCGAGCCGGCCGGCGGGGTGGAGGCCCTCCGCGTAGGCGCGGACCGCATCCGGATCATCCTGCTCGGCGAGGAACGCATCCAGCATCGGCGTCTGCGTGAAGCCCGGGCAGACGCAGTTGGCGCGGACGCCGTGCGCGGCGCCGTCGAGGGCGATGCACTTCGTCAGCATCACCACGCCGGCCTTGGTGGCGCAGTAGGCGGCCTGGTTCGCGGAGCCGTCGAGGCCGACGACCGATCCCGTCAGCAGGACGGTGCCGCGGCTCGCGCGCAGGTGCGGCCAGGCGGCACGCAGGAAGCGGTGGACGCTGGTCAGATTGACGCCGACGGCACCGTCCCAGGTGGCGTCGTCGAGGTCCCAGAGGGCGCCGACGCAGGGCCGGGCGGCGTTGAGGACCAGGACGTCGAGGCCGCCGAGCCGGTCGACCGCCTCCTCGACGGCGCGCGCGACGGCCTCGCCGTCACCGATGTCCGCGATCACGTCGCCGCCCGCGAGGTCGAGCGCGAGCGTCTCCGCGCCCTCCGCGCGGAAACGGTCGACGATCGCGGCACCGATCCCCGACGCCCCTCCGGTGATCAGCGTGCGTCTGCCGGCCAGCCTGCCCATCGGCGGCATCCTAGCCGTCGGCCAGCACGCGCAGCACGACCGGCGCCCCGGCGCAGATGTCCATGGCGGCGATCGCGGCGATCGCGCGGCGCGCAGCGCCCTCGGCCGCGGGGTGCGTGACGATGACGAGCTGGGCCCGGCCATCGTCCGCTCGCTGGACGACGGCGTCGATCGAGACGGCCTCCTCGGCGAGGACCGAGGCGATCCGCGCGAGCACGCCCGGTTCGTCCTTGACGTCGAGGCGCAGGTAGAGGGCGGAGACGACGTCATCGGCGGCGACGAGGGGCAGATCGCGGAACAGGCCGTCGCCACGCGGGAAGCCCGTCCCGGAGGTGCCGAGGACCCCCATCAGGTCGCCGATCACCGCACTCGCGGTCTCGTCGCCGCCGGCGCCGGGGCCGACGAGCGTCACCTCGCGGATCGCGTCGCCGCGAAGCATGACCGCGTTGAAGGAGCCGTCGACCGCGCTGAGCGCATGCGCGCGGGGCACCAGGGTGGGGGCGACCCCGACGACGACGCCCTGGGCGGCGCGACGCGCCTGGCCGATCAGCTTGACGCTGTAGCCGAGGTCCCGCGCGAACGCCACGTCCACGGAGTCGAGCCGGTCGATGCCCTCGTGCGGGACGTCGTCGATCGTGACCCGGGTGTGGAACGCGATCGATGCGAGGATGGCGACCTTCGCGGCGGCATCACCACCGGTCACGTCCTCGGTCGGGTCTGCCTCGGCGTAGCCGAGGCGCTGGGCCTCCGCGAGGACCTCCGCGTAGTCGGCGCCGCCGGCCATCTTGGTGAGCATGAAGTTGGTGGTGCCGTTGACGATGCCGAGGACCGCCGTGACCTCACTCGCCACCATCGACTCGCGCAGGACCTTGACGACCGGGATCGCGGCGCAGACGGAGGCCTCGAAGCGCAGTTGGACGCCGTGCTGCTCGGCGGCGCTGAACAGCTCGGCCCCGTGGCGGGCGAGCAGCTGCTTGTTGGCCGTGACCACGGACTTGCCGGCGGCGAAGAGCTCGAGCATCCAGGTGCGCGTCGGCTCGACGCCGCCCATCACCTCGGCGACGACCTGCACCGACGGGTCGTCGCGGATGGCGGCGAAGTCCTCGGTCAGGATCCCGGGACGGGGCTCGGGCTCGCGGGCCCGACGGGCGTCGCGCACGAGCGCGCGCCGCACCTCTACGGGGGCGCCGAGGACGCGCGCCACGTCGTCCTTGCGCGCGGTCAGAAGGCGATCGACGGCGGAGCCGACGGTGCCGTAGCCGAGCAGGGCGATGCCGATGGGGTCCGCGGCCATTGGACTCGGCAGCCTAGCGGTCGGGTACCGTTCACGAGCCATGTCGACGTCGACGCGCAGCGTGGGGCTGATCGAGCGCTACCGCGACCGGCTTCCGGTCGACGGGCAGACGCCGATCGTCTCGCTCGGCGAGGGTTCGACCCCGCTCCTGCGCGCGCCGCGGCTCGGCGCGCGTCTCGGCGTCGACCTGTGGCTGAAGTACGAGGGCATGAACCCGACGGGGTCCTTCAAGGACCGCGGCATGACCATGGCCCTCTCCAGGGCCGCGCAGGACGGGGCGCGGGCCGTGATCTGCGCCTCGACCGGGAACACGTCCGCGTCGGCCGCGGCCTACAGCGCGCGGGCGGGCATCCGCTGCGTCGTCGTGATTCCGGGCGGGAAGGTCGCGCTGGGCAAGCTCGCGCAGGCGCAGGTCGCCGGCGCGGCGGTGGTCCAGATCGATGGCTCGTTCGACGACGCGCTGCGCCTCGTGCGGGTGATGAGCGAGGAGCATCCGATCACGCTCGTCAACAACCTCAACCCGTATCGCCTCGAGGGCCAGAAGACGGCCGCGTGGGAGATCATCGACGACCTCGGTCGGGCGCCAGAGTGGATGTGCCTGCCCGTCGGCAACGGCGGCAACATCACGGCCTATTGGCGCGGGTATCGGGAGAGCCTGGAGCGCGGCGACATCGAGCGGCTGCCGCGGATGCTGGGCGCCCAGGCCGAGGGATCGGCGGCGATGGTGCGCGGGGTCGACGTCGAACGCCCCGAGACGATCGCGACCGCGATCCGGATCGGCGCCCCGGTGCGACGCGAGGAGGCCGGCGCGGCGGCGCGCGACTCCGGCGGAGGCTTCGCGGCTGCGACGGATCGCGAGATCCTGGACTGGTTCGGACACGCGGTCCGCGACGTGGGCGTCTTCTGCGAGCCGTCGAGCGCGGCATCGCTGGCCGGGCTCGCCAACGCCCGCCGCGACGGCCTCGTGGCGGAGGGCGCCGAGGTCGTCTGCGTGCTGACCGGACACGGCCTCAAGGATCCGGACAACGCGATCGCGGAGAGCGCGCCCCCCGTCACGATCCCCGCCGAGCGCGAGGCGCTCGAGGCGGTCGTGCTCGGCGACGCATGATCGCGATCGTCGGCGGCGGCATCGCCGCCCTGATGTGGGGGGCCAGCACGATCCTCGCGGGCCGCGCCTCGCGCCAGATCGGCCCGTCCTCGACCCTCGCATGGGTGGGCGCCGGCGGCCTCGTGCTGATCGTGCCGGTCGTCGCGTGGTACGGGGTGCGAGGCGATTGGACCTGGGTCGACGTCGGGCTGCTGATCTTCGCCGGCCTCGCCTCCGCCGTCGGCCTGCGCTTCACCTACGCCGCCCTGGCCCGCGGGAAGGTCGGCCTCGTCGTCGCGATCACCAGCACCGAGGGGGCGATCGCCGCCGTGATCGCGGTGCTCCTCGGGGAGACCGTGGGCTGGTTCGCGGCCGGCGGCATCGTGCTGGCCGCGGCGGGCGTCGCGGTTGTGGGGTTCGGACGCCATGACGACGACACGGACGCCGTGGTCCGCGACAATCGGCGCGCGGCGCTCAGCGCAGGCGCAGCCGCCGTGGTCTTCGGCAGCGCGCTGTACGTGAGCGGCGACATCGCGCAGAAGGTCGGCGGACCATGGGTCGTCCTCAGCGCGCGCCTGACGGGCCTGATCACGATGGGCGTGCCGCTCCTGATCCGGCGCGAGCTGCAGTGGGCCCGGCCGGGCCTGTGGTTCGCGCTCGCCGCCGGCCTGTGCGAGTCGACCGGATTCCTCGGCTTCCTGTGGGGCGCCTCCGACGGGATCGCCGTCGCGGCCGTGATGGCGACCCAGTACGCCACCATCGCGACCCTGCTGTCGTGGGTGCTGCTGCACGAGCGGCTCTCGCGCCTGCAGCTGGCCGGGGTCGGCGTCGTCATCCTCGGCGTCGTCGCGATCGCGCTGTCGGGGTCGATCTGATGGGGATCCTGATCGGTCTCGCCTCGGCGATCTTGTGGGGCGCGGCTGGTGTGTTCGGCGGCCTTGCCGCGCGGCGACTCGGCGGGTTCCGGACGATCGCCTTCGGCATGCTCGCCGGCCTCGCCGTCGCCCTGCCCTTGGCACTGGCAACCGGCACGCCGGGGCGCACGGATCCCGCGGCGTTGGCCGCCGTGGCGGCGGTGGCGGCGTTCGGGCTGGTCGGGCTGTTCCTCGTGTATGCGGCGATGCGACGCGGGAGCATCTCCGTCGTGGCGCCGATTTCGGCGACCTACGGCGGCGTTGCGGCGCTGCTGGCGATCGCGACCGGCGAGCCGACGTCGCCGTTTGCGATCGGCGGACTCGCCCTCGCCGTCCTCGGGGCGGTGCTCGCGGCCCGGGGCGACAGCAGCGCGCCCGGCGCCACGCGCGGGGATCTGCGCGTCGCGGCGCTGCTGGCGGGGGGTGCCGCGGTCCTGTGGGGGATCCAGCTCTGGCTCGGCGCGCAGGTGCAGGACGAGGTGGGCCCGGTCTGGATCGCGGCGGGCATGCGGATCGCCGGCGTGATCGCCATCAGCATCCCCGTGCTCGCGCGGGCGCCGCGCGTCGTCGACCGGCGAGCCCTGCCGCTCGCGATGGTCGCGGGCGTCGGTGAGGTCTTCGGCTTCACCCTCTACCTCGTCGCGTCGGGGTATGGCGTCGCCCAGGCGGCGGTACTGACCGGCCAGTACGGGACCGTGGCGGCGCTGATCGGCGTCTTCGTCCTCAAGGAGCGGCTGCAGCGCGTTCAGGTGATCGGCGTCGGACTGATCGTCATCGCCGTCGTCCTGCTCGCGCTGCCCGGCTAGGAGCCGCCGCTAGGCGTTCAGGGCCGTGAGCAGGGTTTCGCGACTCCGGACGATCTCGGCGTCTCGGCCGAGCGCAGCGCGTGCGCCGTCGAGGGCATCGTCGAGTGACCCGTCGCCGGCCACTGCGGCGCTGAAGGCGCGCGTGCAGCCGAGATGCTGCAGGACGAGTTCGAGTGCCTCGCTCGGGAGCGCGCTGGCGACCGCGAGCCGGGTACCGCCCTTGGCGGCGCGACGGAGACCGCCGTTGAGTTCCGGGTCGGGCACGAGTCGCACGGGTGCGTGCGCCTCGAACCAGCGGATCAGCTCGAGCCGCCAGTTGGCGACGTCCTCGCCGGCCCAGGCGTCGATCGCGGCGAGGGCACCGGCGGCGTCCGACGGGAGCGAGGCGGGGTCCAGCGGCGGCGACCCGCCGAGCCTGCGGGCGAGGTAGTCGGCGGCCTCGCGCACGAGACCGTCGACGTCCGCCAGCGCGGTGTCGACCACGATCAGCACGGCACCCTCCGCCCGGCGCGGCGGGCGAGGAGCAGCGAGGCGGCGCCGACGCCGAGCGCGTCGATCGCGACGTCGCTGGGAGTGCCGTTGCGCGTCGGAACCGTCGCCTGGTGCGCCTCGTCGACGGCGGCGTAGGCGAGGGCGATGGCCGCGCCGGCCGCGATCGCCGCGGCGGAGCCGAGGCCGTTGGCGCGCAGGGCGATGACGCAGGCGACGGCCAGCGCACCGAAGACACCGACGTGCGCGGCCTTGCGCAGCACGGTGTCGAGCGTCCCGGAGGCCACCGCGAGGTCGGGCGTCGAGGAGAGCCACCAGATCGTGGCGGCGATCAGGACGGCCGGCAGGCAGGCGAGGATGCGCACGGGCGAAGCGTATCGGTGCCGCCTCGGTGCCGGTGCGGGCGGCCCTGGTGCCGTCGCGTGCGAGACCCATGCGCTTCCGCTCGGCGCCTGTGCGCCCGTGGTCGGCGCGCGACCGCGATGGTCCGGTCATGACCACCGCCCTCCGCCTCGCCCTCCGCCTGCCGCTCCTGCTGATCCCGCTCGTCGTGCTCGCCGTCGCCGAGGAGGCGGGTGCCGCCGACGCCACGATCACCTACCAGCGCCTGCACGACGACCCGTCCGGGATCGCGCTGCAGGTCGGGCCGGGCCTGCAGGGCTGCGGCGCGGGCTGCTCCACGCTGCGGGTGCCGGCGCGGACCGCGATCGGCGCACGCCGCCAGGCGATCCTGCTGTTCCACGCCCCCGTCGGGACCACGATCGTCGACGCGCGCCTGCGGCTGCGCTACCGCACACGGCAGGCGGGGGTCGTGGCCGGGGTCCAGGCCCGTATCGGCGGACGCTGGATCGACCAGTCCCGTCTGCGTTCCGGCGTGGCCGTGTCGCGCACCCTCGTGACCGGTCGCGGCGCGACCGCGGTGGCCGTGGTGCTGTCCACGGAGAGCGCCATCGCCGGGACAGCGGTTCGAACGGCGCACGAGAACATGATCGCCGTCGACGGCGTCGAGCTGCGGGTGCGCGACACCGCGCCGCCGACGCTCAGCTGGCTCCAGGATCCCGCCGACGGCGGCTGGCAGCGTGGGACCCTGTGCGCCGCGCTCGCGGCCGCCGACAGCGGCCTCGGCGTGGACCGCCTCGAGTACCAGATCGGCGCAGCCACGGCCGTCGTGCAGGCGCCCGGCGGCTCGCGGCTCCAGCCACGCCCGCCCGCCTTCGACGCACGGCCGTGCATCGACACGACGTCGCTTCCCGACGGCGCCTACGGCACCGCGGCGTCGGCCGTGGACAGCGGCGACGGCGGCAATCGCACGACCCGACCCGGCGCGCTCGTGCGGATCGACAACGTGGCGCCCGATGTCGAGTTCGGGGGACCGCTGGATCCCGAGGCACGCATGCCGGAGCTGACGCTGGCCGTGCGCGACGCCGCGAGCGGGGTCGAGCGCGTCGAGGCCCAGGTCGACGGATTCGCGGTCAGCGGCAGCCTGCAGAAGGGGGTGCTGCGGTTCCAGCCGCCGCAGGCACTGGCGGACGGCCTCCATCGCGTGTCCTGGCAGGTCGTCGACGTGGCCGGCAACCGCTCCGAGGGCTCGGAGGTGATCGTCGTGCGCGACACGACCCCGCCCACGATCGACGAGATCGCGCCGCAGGGCCCCGCCGACGCCACTGCCGAGATCGCCGCGCGCATTGCCGACGCCGGTGCCGGGATTGCGCCGGATGGCGTGCGCGTCGCCGTCGACGGAGTCGACATGACGGCCGCCGCGGACATCGCCGATGGCGTCCTGCGCCTGCGGCGGGCGTCGGGGTGGCCGGCGGGCGAGCACGTGGTGCGCGTCGTGGCCACGGATCGCTCGGGCAATCGCGTCCAGCGCGAGTGGGCGTTCAGCACCTCGCTGCCCGCGCCTCCGGCGGAGGTCGCACCACCGCCTCCGGCCGAGGCCGCCGACGAGGGCGCGGAAGCCGCTCCCGCGCCGGCAGGCGTGCGCCTGGCGATGCAGGGGCGGCTTCGGGTGCGTGCCGCGTCTGCCCCGCTCGCCGTGCGGGTCGTGCGCGACGTCAGCGCGCTCGACGGGGTGGCGGTCCTGCTCGTCGACGCCCGCGGGCGCCGCGTCGCCGACGCCGTCACGAACGTCGATGGGGTTGCGGTGCTGCGCGTCCCCCGCAGCGCCGCGGGCCGGCTTGTCGTGCGGGCCCTCGACGGCGAGGGCGTCGTCGTGGTCACGGCGGTGGCACCCGTGCTCTTGCGAGTCGACCGTCGCAGTGCGCCCGCCGGCTCTGCGGTGCGGCTGCGCGGGCACGCGCCGGCGCGCTCGACGGTCGTCGTGGAGGCGCGTGCGGGTAGCCGCTGGATCTCGGTGGTCCGGCTGCGCGCCGATGGCGCCGGCGTGTTCCAGACCCCCGTACGACTGCCCACTCCCGGTCGCTACGCGGTCCGGGTGCGCAGCGGCGACGTCGCCTCCGCGGTGCTGCGGCTGACCGCCCGTTGAGCCCCCGGGCGGGGCCCTGTGGCCCTGCTAGGTTGGGGCTGTGGATCCTGCCCGCGCTGCACTCCTCAATCCCGCGCAGGAAGCAGCGGTGACGGCGCCGCCCGGTCCGGTCCTCGTCGTCGCCGGAGCGGGCTCCGGGAAGACGAGCGTGCTCACGCACCGGATCGCGCATCTCGTCGAGGTCCATGGGGCTCCGCCGGCGTCGATCCTCGCGATCACCTTCACGAACAAGGCGGCAGGCGAGATGGTCGCGCGGGTCGATCGCCTGCTCGGCGGACGCGCCACCGGCATGTGGGTGATGACCTTCCACGCGGCCTGTGCGCGGATCCTGCGCGCGGAGGCGACGCGGATCGGGTTCACCCCGTCCTTCACGATCTACGACAGCGCCGACCAGGTGCGGCTCGTGCGCTCGATCATCGAGGACGATCTCGGCCTCGACGCCAAGCGCTACCCGCCGCGCGGCGTACACGCGCGGATCAGCGATTCGAAGAACCGGCTGATCGACCCGGAGCGCTTCCTGGCCGAGAACGACGGGTACTTCGACACGACCGTGGGGGAGGTCTACGCGCGCTACCAGCGGCGGCTCCTGGATGCGGGAGCGATGGACTTCGACGACCTGCTGGTGCATGCCGTGCACCTGATGGAGCGCGTGCCGGAGGCCCGAGAGCGCTGGCAGCGCGCCTTCCGCCACGTCCTCGTCGACGAGTACCAGGACACCAACCACGCGCAGTACCGTCTGGTGCGCGCGCTCGCCGCCGAGCACCACAGCGTCTTCGTCGTCGGTGACTCCGACCAGTCGATCTACTCGTGGCGGGGCGCGGACATCCGCAACATCCTCGACTTCGAGGAGGACTTCCCGGAGGCGCGCACGATCCGCCTCGAGCAGAACTACCGATCGACGCAGCACATCCTCGACGCCGCCAACGCCGTCATCGCGCACAACCTCGACCGCCAGGACAAGCGGCTCTGGTCCGAGCTCGGCGACGGGGAGCTCGTGCGCGTCGTGGAATGCCAGGACGAGCGTTCCGAGGCGCGCTTCGTGGTCGGCCAGATCGGCCGGATCGTGGGGGAGGGCGGGTCCCTGCGCGACGTCGCCGTCTTCTACCGGACCAATGCCCAGTCGCGCGCGCTCGAGGAGGCGCTCCTGCAGGCGGACGTCCCGTACCGGATCGTCGGCGGCACCGGCTTCTACGAGCGACAGGAGGTCAAGGACGCGCTGGCCTACCTGCGCGCCCTCGCCAACCCCGCCGACGACGTGGCGCTTCGTCGCATCATCAACGTGCCGCGCCGGGGCATCGGCGACACCACAGTGGGGCGGCTGGCCGACCATGCGGTGGCGACCGGGCGCACGCTTCGCGAGGTGCTCGGCGAGGCGGACGCGGTCCTGCCCGGTGCGGCCGCCCGCAAAGCCGTGGCGGCCTTCGCGGACCTCCTCGAAGGTCTCGCGCTGGCGGCCAACACCCTCGACCCGGCGGACCTGCTCGAGCGGGTGTACGACGACACCGGCATGGTCGAGGGGCTCCGGGCCGAGCGCACGCTGGAGGCCCGCGGCCGGCTCGAGAACCTCGAGGAGCTCCTCGGCGTCGCCCGCGAGGCCGTGCTCACCGGGCTGCCGTCCGAGGACCTCGCGCGGTTCCTCGCCGACCTCAGCCTGCGCTCGGATGCCGACGAGATCCCCGATGACGAGGATGGATCCATGGTCACGCTGATGACCCTGCACACCGCCAAGGGGCTCGAGTTCCCGCACGTCTACCTCGTGGGCATGGAGGACGGCATCTTCCCGCACGCACGCGCACTCGAGGAGGCCAACCTCGAGGAGGAACGGCGCCTCTGCTACGTCGGCATGACGCGGGCGCGCGAACGCCTCGTGCTCACCCACGCGCGGCAGCGCAGCCTGTTCGGGCGCACCGAGGCGCATCCGCGGTCGCTGTTCGTCGACGAGATCCCCGCCGCGCACCGTGCGGAGGAGCGGGTCGGCGTGCGCGGCGGCACGGCGATGCCCGCGGCACGGGGTCGCTGGTCCGATCTGCCGCCACCGTCCGCGGCCCCGCGTCGCGCGCGCCTCGAGCGCCGGGAGCCGGTCGACCTGCCCGAGATCTCGACCGGTGACACGGTGCGGCACGCGACGCTCGGAGAGGGCGTCGTGATCGCGTGCCCGACGCCCGACGAGGTCGTGGTCCGGTTCCCGGGGTCGGGCGAGCGTCGGCTGCGGGTCGAGTACGCGCCACTCGAGGTCCTCTAGCCGTCCCTCCCGCCGTCGGGTGTCTGGTAGGTTTCCGCCTCGTCCGGGCGGTTAGCTCAGTTGGTAGAGCACCAGCTCGACAAGCTGGGGGTCACTGGTTCGAGCCCAGTACCGCCCATCCGGACCGCCTGCGTCGCGACGTCGCCCTCGCTGCGGCGCAGCGGCCTCCGGCCGATCCGGCGCAGGTCGCCTCCGGCGACCGCGCGGCCTAGCCGGCGTCGTCGAGGCTGTAGATCTCGAGCCGCCGCTCGGAGAGCAGGGGGAAGATGCGCGCCTCGACCGTGGACCTGAAGTGCTCCGACGCGCAATGCGCCTGGAAGGCCGTGGCGTCGTCGTAGACCTCGTACAGGAAGAGCCGCGACGGGTCAGCCGGATCCGTGTGGAGCGCGTACGAGCGGCAGCCGGGCTCGGCGTTCGACGGCGCCAGCATCGTCCGAGCGAGGTCCAGCACCTCCTGCTCATGGCCTGGCTCGATGGTCCAGCGGACGGCGATCACGTACGCCATGGGGTCTCCTCCCGGTTCAACGACCGTAGCGTTGCAGGCCCGGTCTCGTGACCGGCTAGATTGCCCCCGTGGTCGACGCGCAGCTCTACTTCCTCCCCGGCGCCGGATCGTTCGCACCGCACGTCCTGCTCGAGGCGGCGGGGCTCCCGCACGAACTCGTCCGCGTCGTGCGTGACGACGCCGGCGTGCCGGTGGAGCCCGCGGCGTACCTCGCCATCAATCCGTCCGGTCGCGTTCCCACCCTGATCTGGCCGGATGGCACGGTGCAGACCGAGTCCGCGGCGATCTGCCTGGCCATCGCCGAGCGATCGGGACGCGCGGACCTCGCGCCGTCCGTGGACGATCCCGAGCGGGTCGGCTTCCTCAGTCGCCTGGTCTTCCTCACCAACACCGTCCAGGTCGCGATCCTGCGTGCCCGCTATCCGCAGCGTTTCGCCGACGGCGACGAGGCGCGCACGGCCGTCGCGGAGCACGCGCAGCGCGAGCTCGCGGACCTGCGGGTCCGCTGCGCCGCCTGGTACGCCGACGGGCGCGCGTTCGCGCGCGGCGAGGCCTTCGGCGCGGATGACGCCTTCCTCGGCATGCTGATTCGCTGGACGCGCCTGACGCCCGAGCCATGGTGGGACGACTCGGTGCTCGGGGGCCTGTACGAGCGCTTTCACGCGCAGCCGGCCGTGGCCGCGGCCCGCGCGCAGGAGCTCTTCGAGATCCGCCCTCCGGCGGGCACCTGAACTCAGTGTTCGTGGGCGAGCGCCGGCAGGCGCTCGATCGCGGCCGTCGCGCGCACCCACTCGCCGCCTGTCGTCGCGGTCACCTCGCCCACGCCGCTCGAGTGCAGGGTGAGCACGACCGTGGTCGCGTCCGACTCGTCAATCGTTCGGGTTCGGAACACGAGCGAGTCGCCCTGTTCGGCCAGGAGCTCGGCCTGCGCGGCGGGGACGGCTGCGGTCTGCGCACCCGTCGGCCCGGAGAGGATCTCGGTGTGGACGCCGCCCTGCTCGTCGATCGCGTGACGGGCGACCACGTGCAGCATCCCGCTCGCGCCGTCGGAGGCGGAGCAGATGGTGGCGACGTAGGTGAGGCCTGCGAGGGGATGCAACGGCCGGCGCTACCGGAACGCCTGGATGCCGGTGACGGCCCCGCCGACGACGAGCGTGTGGACCTCGTGGGTGCCCTCGTAGGTGAAGACGCTCTCGAGGTTGTTCATGTGGCGGATCACCGGGTACTCCAGCGTGATGCCGTTGCCGCCGAGGATCGATCGCGCGGAGCGGGCGATCTCGAGGGCGCCGCGGGCGTTGCCCATCTTGCCGAGCGACACGTGCTCGGGCCGCAGCCGACCCTCGTCCTTCATGCGGCCCAGGTGCAGCGCCAGCAGCATGGCGCGGTTGATCTCGAGGACCATCTCGGCGAGCTTCTGCTGCGTCAGCTGGTAGCTCGTGAGGGGCTTCTCGAAGACGATGCGCTCCTGCGCGTACGAGAGCGCCTCCTCGTAGCAGGCACGCCCGGCACCGACGACGCCCCAGACGATCCCGTAGCGCGCCTCGTTGAGGCAGGACAGAGGGCCGCGTAGGCTCTGGACTTCGGGCAGCCGATTGGCGTCCGGCACGCGGACGTCCTGGAGGACGAGCTCCGACGTGATCGAGGCGCGCAGGGACAGCTTCTTGTGGATCTCCGGCGCGGTGAAGCCGGCCATGCCCTGCTCCACGATGAAGCCCTGGATGCCGTCGTCGGTCTGCGCCCAGACGATCGCCACGTCGGCGATCGAGCCGTTCGTGATCCACATCTTGGAGCCGTTGAGGATCCAGTCATCTCCGTCTCGGCGGGCGTGGGTCCGCATCGAGCCGGGATCGGAGCCGGCGTCGGCCTCGCTGAGGCCGAAGCAGCCGATCAGCTCACCGGTCGCCATGCGCGGCAGGTACTGCTGCTTCTGCTCCTCCGAGCCCCAACGCCAGATCGCGTACATGGCCAGCGATCCCTGCACGGAGACGGCGCTGCGAAGGCCGGAATCGCCGTACTCGAGCTCGTGGTTGATGAGGCCATAGGAGACGGCGTTGACGCCGGAGCAGCCGTAGCCCTCGAGGTGCGCCCCGAGGAATCCCATCTGGCCGAACTCGGTGAAGACCTCGCGCGGGAGGATGCCCTTGTCGAACCAGTCGCCGACCTCCGGCAGGATGCGCTCCCGCACGACCTCGCGCACGGCGTCGCGGATGGCCTTCTCGTCGTCGGTCAGGAGCGCGTCGATGCCGACGTAGTCGTGGGGATCGATCGCGCGATCGCTGGTAGTTGCCACGGGGAGCCTCCGGGTCGTCTAGCGCGCAACGGTACTAGAGCCATCCCTCGTTTCGCGTTGCATCGCCGGCCGGCCGGAGCGTCTGGCACGCGCAAGCCGTGTCCGTTACCCTTCACGTATGGGAAGCATGCGCCTCGTCCTCATCGCCCTGGCCGTATTCGCGGTCGCCGCCAGCTCCGCCACCGCCGCGACCGTGTCGGGGACGGTCAAGGGCGGCAGTGGGCTGCGTCTGGTCGTGGTCC
Organism: Gaiellales bacterium; assembly: GCA_049433345.1. Taxonomy (GTDB): domain Bacteria; phylum Actinomycetota; class Thermoleophilia; order Gaiellales; family F1-60-MAGs149; genus F1-60-MAGs149. The sequence continues at coordinate 13,065 of JBMTER010000020.1, forward strand.
AGGCCGACGGCAAGGGGAAGACCGTGACCCTGAAGCGCAGCGGACGCTTCGCGGTCAGGGGGGTGGTCGCGAAGGGCGCCACGCTGCACCTCGTGTCGGCCAAGGGGGCCTATCTCGGGCCGATCGTGCTCGGCGGCGGTGGCCGGTCCGTGTACATGACCCTGGCCACGGCGCGCTCCGTCAACGTCGGTCGGATCGCGCGGAAGCGGGGCTACGCCGTCGCGCGGGCACCGCGGGGCAGCTACTCGACGAGCGCCGCCACGCGGGCGACGGCCCGGGCCGGCAGGCCGATCGGCGCCGGCAATCTCGGGCGCGTCAAGGTCGGCAACGGACGGTCCGCGCTGCGGGGCTACGACGGCCAGGGTCGGGACGCCGATCTGGACGGCGTCGTCGGGGCCTTCGACATCGACGACAACGGCAATCTGATTCTGGACAACGTCGATCGGACGAGCCGTCGTGGCAAGACGGCCGGCGGGCGCACGGTCCGGCAGACCTGCGGTGCGCCGCCGCTGCCGGCGTGCTCCGGTGGAGGGGCTGGCGCGACCGCCGCGCCGACCGAGTTCCGCATGTTCTCGAACTTCAAGTTGACGGGGGCGACCAGCATCAACCTCTACCTGGGCGGCTCCGCCGCGCAGGTCGAGCCGCTGATCGACCAGCTTGTGCCCAGCACGGTCACCCTCGCGACGCAGGTGATGGGGGGTGGTTCGAGCGCGAAGCTCGATTGCCTCGGCAACGTGTACTGCGTCAGCCACGCCGTCGGCGGCGTCACGTATCCGCTCGTCAACGGCGCCGCGGCGACGACCGCCGGCTCGATCGTCGACATCGTCACCGGCTCGACCGGCGACGCCCAGATCACGCCTGGCGCCACGCCGTCGCAGATCGGCGCCGGCAACGCCTTCGTGCAGACGGCCGGCGGCGCGGCCTACCCGGGCGTCCTCAACTTCGTCTTCAACACCGCACCGGCGGTCTATTCGGTGACCGTCGCCGGCACGGAGACGGTGCTCGGCTACGACGCCGCCACCGGGCAGGTGACCGCTCCCTCTGCCGGCTACGGGATGACCCCCTCGAACCCGATCACCGTCGGGTCGGACGGCATCGTGACTTTGAAGTGGTTCCGTCCGCAGCGTCCGGCGACCGCCGGCGAGGGTTCCAGCAGCGGCTACATCGACATGGGCGCGCTGCTGTACACCGCCGATGCGCCGAACAGGCCCGGCGGCGGCCCCCGCACCACGGGTGGCAACAACTGTCCCGCGACGGCG